>CBFHBI010000417.1:0-3952 GCA_965653755.1 uncultured Blastocatellia bacterium | reverse complement strand
CAGCCGCAAGGAAGGCGAATGGCTGCCAAATGAATTCGGCGGCCGCGAGAATCTCGAAGCGATTTCATTCTTGAAAGAGTTGAATGAAGCGACGCATCGTGAATGTCCCGGCACTTTGATGATTGCCGAGGAATCAACTGCCTGGCCGCAAGTCAGTCATCCCGTTTACGCCGGCGGCCTCGGTTTTGATTTCAAATGGAACATGGGCTGGATGCACGACACGCTCAAATATTTTCAGACCGACCCGCTCTTTCGCGGTGGCAATCACAACGCGCTGACGTTCGGCTTGCTCTACGCGTGGAGCGAAAACTTCATCCTGCCCTTCTCGCACGATGAGGTTGTCCACATGAAAGGCGCGCTGCTGAACAAAATGCCCGGCGACGAATGGCAAAAGTTCGCCAACCTGCGCGCGCTCTACGGCTACATGTGGGCGCACCCCGGCAAGAAACTACTTTTCATGGGCGGCGAGTTTGGACAATGGAGTGAATGGAATGAAACGCAGAGTCTCGATTGGCATCTGCTCGATCACGCGCTTCACAAGGGCGTGCTCACGCTAATCAACGATCTCAACAAGCTGTATCAAAAATACGGCGCACTCTGGGAAGCCGACAGCGACGCGACAGGCTTCAGTTGGATAGAAGTCGATAACGCCGCCGAAAACGTGATTGCCTTCCGCCGCATCTCGCCATCAACCGGAAAAGAGGTCATCTTCATCGGCAACTTCTCGCCGATTGTGCGCGAAGGCCATCGCATCGGTCTGCCGCGAAAAGGAACCTACAAACAGATTCTGAATAGCGATCACGAAAAGTACGGCGGCAGCGGAGTTGGCGTGGTGCGCAGTATCAGGGCTGAAAAAGTTTCATGGCACGGATGCGATTATTCGGCGGCGATCACGCTGCCGCCACTGGCGAGTCTATGGTTCGAATCCCTCGCACGTTAAGGCTTCGCTCTATGCATGGTTCCGGTAACTTGGCATTGCTTCCCGAGAATCACGCGAGCGATTAGTCCGAGATTAATCGCAGCCTTCGCTTTGTTTATCAATAGACTCAAGAAGATTGCTTTCGACGCGTCTAACGGAAGAAGGTGGTGCAGGCTGTCAATGAACTTTCGCTTGTCTCTGTCACGATGAAATTCGTATGAATTCAGCCATTGGTGAAGCACTTCCTCTGAATTCAGCGGCACACCATTACTTAGAATTTGAACTTGCTCGCGCGCTGATTTACCAGTATACATTTCTCGCTGCAATGCAATCATTCCCCTGAAGTAAGCGTGGTCTAACTTCTTAGAAAGCACGTTGCAGATTTTATAAAAGTTCGTGCTTTCATTCTGCAGAAGAATTGGACGAAATACGTGAAGGAAGGCTTGGACTCCCTCCCACTGTGGCAACTCAGTCGAAACGCGAACTACGTTTGTGGTGTCGCCTTCGAGTCGCAGCGATGCCTTCATGCCATCCTTCACCACGGACGTCGCAACTAACTCGTCCACGCATGAGACAAAGTCCTGGAGCATCTGCCACTCCTCCTGTTCGAACGCGCCTTCGAGCGAAACAGTCTCACCAAACTCCTTGACTACGACGCTGAGTTTATAGGGGTAGCTCATTGAGAATACTTTCCGCTACTTCAAATCCATGTGCTTCACGTGAACCAATCGACGTCCAAGGATATCAACGCCGGCTTGACTGTGCTCCAGAACGAGATAACCGATTAAGGGTTCGTATTCGCCGTCTTCGGGAGCCATTTCTACAAAGGCCACTTCATGATGTATCGGGCGGAAACCCTCGATCTGAATTCGAACTGGCCCACAGACCACGCCGTTTATCGTTTCCTGCGTAGCCGTTTCCATCTCAACCTCGGTCATCAGTTCGAGATCTCCTAGTCGATCGCGCCACGCCATTGGCAGCACCATGTACGATGCTCCAGTATCAACCAGCGCGTCGCAATGTAGACTCTTTGACGAGTCGGTGGCGTTCTCGATCGTCACTGAGGCGATTATTCTTCCCATGTCTTGTCTCTTGAGACGAGCAGCGTACGGATTCTTTATTCCTTTCGAAAAGTCGCACTCTGCTTTCATTTGACACTAGCTTAAGCCCGCGACGCGGAGCGATGCAACAGTTTGGTCCATTTCGCCATTGTCCGCTTTACAATGAACAGTTTGTAATCAGTTGCAATCTTCCGTTGAAGTTTCGCTTTGAGCCGGTCGCATCCTGCACCCCGCGCGAGATGCTCGCGCGGGGACCCCGCACCGCTCGCGATCCTGACACGCACGTCTTGCCGTTATCGACTGTGACTCTCCATCGTGTATCTTCTTCCTCACATGACTGATTGGTCTGAAATTCGGCAACGCTTTCCCGTGACCGACCGCTTCGCTTATCTCAACAGCGCGGCGGCGGGGCCGGTGTCGGTGGCTTCGCAGGCGGCGGCGGCGGATTACTACGAGAAGATGATGCGCGACGGGGACGTGCATTGGAATCGCTGGCTAGCGGATCGCGAAGCGGTGCGGCAGCGGATTGCGAATTTTATCAACGCCGAGATGGAAGAGGTTGCGCTGACCACCAACACTTCGCAGGGAATGAATGTGATCGTCGATGCACTCGAAGATCGCGGCGAAGTGATTTCCAGCGAACTCGAATTTCCGGTGACGACTCTGCCTTGGATGCATCGGCGCATTCCGGTGCATCGGCTGCCGGCGACGGGCGGAGATATTAGAATCGATGAGATTGAGGGTGCAATGGCGATTCATAACACCGGCGTCATCGCGCTCAGTCACGTGCAATTTTCGAACGGGTTTCGCATCGATCCGGCAGCGGTCGGCGACATCAAGGGCAACCATGTGTTTGTGCTCAACGCGAGTCAATCGGCGGGTGCTTTTGAAATCGACGTGAAGCGAATGAAGATCGATGCGCTCTGCGCGACCGGCCACAAATGGATGCTGGCGGGTTATGGTTCCGGATTTGTCTATCTCAGCCGTGAACTTTTGAATGAATCGATGTCTCGCGCACTCGGTTGGTTGAGCGTCGAAGACCCTTTCGCGATGCGCAACGACGAGTTTCGTCCGCGTCACGACGCCGCCGCGCGCGCCGAACTCGGTTGTCCGCATTTCGCCGGTATCTTTTCGCTCGGCGCTTCGCTGCAACTCATTGACGAAGTTGGCATAAAGCACATCGAGAGCCGAGCGCTGGAACTGAATCGATATTTAACCTCGCGCCTGAGTGAAAACGATTGGGAAGTTCTCTCGCCTTTACATGACGAAGAAATGCGATCGGCGGAGACGCTGGTGCGGGTCGACGAGCCCCATGAGGTTGTACGAAAGTTATTTCAACGCGGCGTGATCGTGACTGAGAAGCCTGAGGGAGTTCGCGTGGCGACGCACTGCTTCAACAACGAGGATGATATCGAGAGATTGATAACCGAGTTGGATGAAATTCGTGGGGTTTGATTTATCGACGTGCCCTCCCTGACGGTCGGGCTTCTGACACTTACCCGTTTGCAGCTTTCTTCTTTGGTTTCGGTTTTGTTTTCGGCGGATTTGAAACCGGCTTTTGAAAATGATCGCGACAGAGCTTCAGGAACGTGAGATGAATCGGCGATTCATATCCGCCAACCAAGCGCGCGACACCGAGCTGCCAATTGATTTGCGCGGCTTCGATCCACCAGCGCACCAACCTGCCGGCCGCGACTTCTTCCTGGACCGATTGCAGGGGCACGATGCCGACCCCCATGTCTTCTTCGACCATGCGTTTGATCGCGGCGAGCCGGCTTAGCTCCATGATCACCTTTGGGGTAACTCCGGCTTGCGCAAAGAATTGATCGATCAATCGCCGGGTATTCCCACCGCGTTCACCAAGAATCAATTTTTCTCCGGCCAACGCGTAAGCGCTGACAACTTTTTGATTTGCCAGTTTATGACGCGGCGAAGCAATCGCCACCAGGTAATCTTCGCTCAACAACTCTGT
>CBFHBI010000416.1:0-3952 GCA_965653755.1 uncultured Blastocatellia bacterium | reverse complement strand
GACTCCACCACCAAAACCGCCACCGCCGCCGCCGCGACCGCCGCCGCCTCCTCCTCCCGCGCCGCCACCGCCGCGGGGGAAGCCCCCACCACCAGCGCCGCGCGGAAAGCCACCGCCGCCACCCGGACCGCCGCGCTGACGGTCGCCACCGCCTTGTCCGTTTTGACCGCGACCGTTTTGGGCAGTGGTTCGGCGCTCGCCGCCAAATCCGATCGTCTTGCTGATGCGCAGGTTTGAAATGATTGAACCGGGACCTTGTGCGTAGTTGCGTGGAATGATCGTGGCGCCGGGTAGGGGATTCGTATCGAAGTTGCCGAATCTGGTGAATACGACGCTGGCCCTGGTTAGGTCGGTGGCAATCGCCGGGCGATCAGCGAACACCAGGTCACCGTTGATGTCTCTTCCGATCGTAATGTTGAAAGGGGCGCCGGATGCGAATACGAGCAGTGGATTGAAACTGAGACCCCATGGACCACGGTAAGATCCGTTCAGCGTGAACCGATGACGCACATCGTTGCCGGTGCGACCGTATTCACTGCTGAAGTCAAAGGGATTTGACGCAAACGTTCCGGAGCCGTCGGTGTCGCTCATCGCTTTGCCAAACGAATAGTTCGCATTAAAACTGAGTTTGCGGTTTACGATGCCGTTTACCTGGACGATGAAAAGGTTCTGATTGAACACGCCCGTCGAGTCGTATTCAAAATAACTGTTGGCGCCGAGCGGGCGCGTGCCGCTGCCGGGGATGCTCGGATTGAATGTTCCGGGCAAAGGCGCGTTCAGTGCGCGCGCGCGTAACATGTGCAGCGTGCGCGTATGACTGTACGTGAAGCTGGTCCTCAGGTTATGCGGCAGCACATGCTCCACGCTGACAACCGACTGCATGGAATAGGGTGCGCGAATATCATCAGCCAGCGAATAGATATTGACGGGCGTCTTGAACTTTTGCAGGTCAGCGATCGACGGAATGACCGGATAGGTATTGAGCACGGCGAGATTCGTCACGGTGTAACTCTGAAAATTTGTGCCGTCGTTACGGATCGCATTCAGCGTCAAGCCTTCGCTGATTCGATCATAGAAAATGCCAAAGCCCGCGCGCACGGTGGTTTTGGGTGTCTGGCCTGCGCCCGGCGCCCAAGCGACACCGAAGCGCGGCGCGAAGTTCAGGTTACTGCTGATATTGCTTTGATTTTCGTAACGCATTCCGTAGCTAACGGTTAGATTTGGTCTGACTCTCCAATCGTCCTGCGCGAAGCCGCCGATATCAAACTGATTTACGCCTGCGAGTGGGTTGCCGGTGGCAATTGAGAACTGAGTCGCTCCGCCACCCTGAGCGCGAATCTGCGCGCCCGTGAGGCCTTGGGACAAACCTTGCTCGGTGACTTGATAAGCCTGGATACTCGTCAGGGCTCCGGGGTTTGCAAGATTGCGCGTGCCAGAGAATGTCCAAGTCCCGCCGAAGTTGCTCGGCGCGAAATCGCTGATCTTTACGGTTCGGGCGCGGGCGCCGAACTTAATCGTATGGTTTCCCATTGTCAGCGTTGAAATATTGGTGACTTCAAAACGGTTCTGCTTGTTCGCCGCGAGACCAATTTGCGCACCGCCGCCTGTAAACGCATCCTGAACGACTAGCGTGGGAATTGAGTTATCGGCTGTGTCGCCGCGCGTTTGTCGGTTAAATTGAAAACGGGTTTCGTTGACGATGTGCTTGGTAATAATAGACGTTTCGGTCAGCCGAATTGTCTGCTGCGTATTGAAGGTCTTATAGGCCCGCGTCTCGAGCTGATAGCCACCGACGCCGCCGATTCCAGTTGAGTGCTCGTACTCGTAACGGCCAACCAGAGTGTTCTTTGAATTCAGCGCGTAATCAATACGCGGGCTGAAGGTCGTTCTTCGAGTTGGGGTCGCAAACGTGTCGGCAAACGGAACGATGTTGAAATTCGGATCGAGAATCGTGGCGTTGATGACGGCCTGATCGTCCACGTCGCGCTTTTCAAAATCGAGAAAGAACGAAGCCTTCTTCCTGGTAATCGGCCCGCTGAAATTGCCGCCGTATTGGCGCGAAAGGGAAGGCGCGCGCGTGGGCGCAAACGGATTGCGCGAATTCAAATCCTGGTTGTTGAAGTTGAACGAGACTTGTCCGCGATAACGATCGCTGCCCGGCTTGGTGAGAATTTCGATGCGACCCAAACCCGGCCGGTCGAACTCAGCCGAAAATGGATTGTTGTTGATGCGAATCTCGCGAATGGAAGATAGCGGAGGAAGACGACCGCCGCTGAAGCCGTCGATATAAATTTGACCGCCGTTTGGCCCAGCCGCCGGTCCCGCCAGCGCTTGCAGCGCTGCTGCTAAATCGTCCGGATCTTCCGGCAACGATTCGAGGTCGGCTCCGCGCAAAATCAATGCGCCGACGTTGTTCTCCGGGTCCGTATTGACTCCGACTGAATCGGCATTAACAGTGACCTTTTGTTGTTCGATGGTGACCTTCAAAGTCACATCGAGTTGCTCTGCGCGACCCGCAGCGATCTCTACGTCCGCTTTCTCAAATGTTCCGAACCCTGCCGATGCGACCTGGATGGTGTACTTGCCGGGCGCCAGGCCCGGAACATTAAATCCCCCATCGTTGTTCGTCGTCGCAGTCTTTGCCTTGCCATTTGCGTCGGTCACGGTCACCGTCGCGCCAACGATGATGCCGCCGAATTCATCCGACACATGACCTTTCAAACTGCCGTTGCCTGATTGCGCCAAAACCGTCGCGGCGCAAAATCATAAAATCAAAACAACATTCTTCATTCTCGCGTTTCCAAAACTTTGAACTGTGGCTGTAAGTTGCCTCGGAAGTTAAGACGAGCGCACCTGTGGAATAGTTACAAAAAGAGGCGTCAGAGTACTGACTTCAGTGGTTGAATCAGCGGCGCTCTAATTTGGAGTGCGCCGGCGGCGGGGTCCCCGCGCGAGCATCTCGCGTGGGGTGCCATCGACGGCGCTTTTTTATGACCGCCTAACTTTGCGATTACAGAGCGGCGTCAAGCCGCCGCACTCCAAAATTAAAAACGGCTCAACGAGAGCGCGCATCAGTCGGGCATGCGCGGTACTCGTTGAGCCGATCGCGGAACGATTGCCTCTTATCGTTCCTTGATTTCAAGTCCCCCCTTCAGAACGGCTGGTCAGCCGGCGGCGGTGGTGGTGGCGGCGGACCCTGCCGCTTCATCTCACCGCGATGCGCCGCAAGTTGCGCGCGCTGCGCGTCGGTCAAGACTGCAAGCATCTGCGACATCATCCGTGCATGCGAAACTTCCATCTCGACTTGAATCTTCGCGCGCGCTTCGGCAGCGGATCGGAACGCAGTTTCGTTGAACTGTCCGCTCAACGGATCGCCCTGCTGTTCCATGAGCGCACGCATTTGCTCGTGGAGCGCTTGATCACCTTGCTGGAAGCTCTGCTGAATTTTCTGAATCTGCGCCTTCTGATCGTCAGTCAAGTTAAGTTCGCGACCGAACGGACCAAACGGGCCAAATTCTCGAGGACCTCCCGGCCCACCTGGACCACGTTGTCCTGGAGGCGGCGGCGGACCTTGAAATCCTTCCGGCGGTGGACCACCTTGAAATCCACCCGGACGCGGCCCGCGCGGTTGCTGCGACAACACGACAGCAGCGGCGACCAACAAAACTGCTGCGGCAACGGCCCAGAGACCGCTCGTTCTCCAATTAATTTTCACGTTCATTCTCCTTAAATCGAATTATGGCGGTTGAGCCCGAACGTCGCTCTCAATCCGTTTTGATTGATTAGTCTGTGGGTAGCTGGGCTTTGTATGACAATAAAGTCAGAACCGCCTGCGGTAGCGGGCGGGCAATGCCGTTGTCCCTATCGACCGAACGAAATTGGCCCGCCCGCTACCGCGGGCGGTTCTGGCTCCGTGAGCTAGTCTTCTTCCTCTCCGCGAATGCGTCCTTCT
>CBFHBI010000415.1:0-3967 GCA_965653755.1 uncultured Blastocatellia bacterium | reverse complement strand
GATTGATCTCCTTGTAACCGCGTGCCCCCGATTTCACGGTGGCGCGGCTCTTCGTAAACGCCGGCGGGTCGAGCACGATCGTGTCGAAGCGTTCGCCCGCGGCATCCATCTCTCGTAGCGCATCGAACACATTTGCGACCGCAAAGGTTACGTTCGTTAATTCATTCAGCTCTGCATTCTGCTGTGCTGCAGCTACAGCCTCGGCCGAAATGTCGATGCCCAGCACGCTGTCGCACGCTGGTGCGAGATGCAAAGCGAATCCGCCATTGAAGGTGAAGCAATCGAGCGCTCGGCCGTGAGCGACTCCTTTAGCCGCCAGGTAATTCTCGCGCTGATCGAGAAACGCACCCGTCTTTTGTCCGCCGCGCGGGTTCACCCGAAAGCGAACTCCGTGCTGATTCACCTCGATTTCATCGGGCGCGTCTCCATAAACCACCCCGCTGCGAAGTTCCAGCCGCTCCAAGTGGCGCACGCGCGCGTCGTTTAGCTCAATAATTGACTTCGGCTGAAATTCTTCAATCAAAATTTCGGCTAGCTCCGGCTGAATCCGATCGCTACCTTGCGACAAGGTCTGCAGCACGTAATGCTCAGCGTAAACATCGATGATGATCGATGGCAGCAGATCGCCCTCGGAGTAAACTAATCGCCAGGCGTTGGTGTTTCGCATAATCGGCGCGCGCCGTTCTGCGCACTGTCGCAAATGCGTTTTCCACCACTCGCGATCGATCGCTTCCTTTCCGGTCGTGAGAAATCGCAGCGCAATCTGCGACGCGTCACTGTAGAAAGCCTGCCCGACAAAATTCGCTGCCTCGTCCGCAACGTCCACAATCGCGCCGGGTTCGGCCTCGTGCACATCTCGGAGATCGCTGCGATAAACCCACAGATGTCCGTGGCGGATCCGCTTCGCCCCGCGGGTGGAAATTTTGATTGTGGCCATTGCGGTCTCGACGTTATCACAAACCGTTGCAACACCCACGTCCCGGAACCCAGAGCGGTAGCGACGGAATTATTTGACATTTGAGAGTTGACATCTCTCATTTGTTAATTTGATTTCTGTTTGACTACATCAACAAATATTCTAGGGATGTTTCGGGATCGTCGCACGTGGAATTTTCTGAAATGACAAATGAGAAATGTCGACTCTCAAATGTCAAATGATCGGGTCGGTTCCGACACAACATGCAGACACTCAGAATTAGTGCTTGACCAACCGTAACTTTGCGCGTAAGAAATAGGACGTTTGAATGTAAACTGGCCGCGCGACAGTAGCCTCACTGTCGCTTTCCTGCATGTCTGCATCAGCCGAAGTGCCGATATCTTCCCATCCACAGTTCGCGCCGGCGTTGCAAACGATCGTCGAGCTCGTCCGTCGCATCATGCATGCCGATGTGGCCAGCATTCTGAGCTACTCGCTAAAGGATAAGAGTGTGCGTTGGAAAGCGGCGAGCGGATTTACCGTGCCGGTTGATTATGCCAAACCTGTCTTTCGTCCGATCGGCAGCGCCCTGGCATGGCGCGCACACGACGACGACACGGTCAGCATCATTCAGGGCATGGGCACGACCGCAGAGTTCCCGGCGGAACAGTTTCCCGTGCATGTCGCCGAAGGCGTGTGCGACATGGCCATTGCGCCGTTGCGCATAGTCGGGAAGAACTCCGGGGCTCTGACGGCCGGCTTTCGCACACCGCATCAATTCAACGAGGACGAGAAGCGGCTGCTGCAAGACCTGGCTGAAATGGCCTCGGTCGTGCTGGACAGTGAGCGGATGGTCCAATCGGTCACGGCTGCCGAAACAATCTGGGAGCAGACCTTCAATGCAATCGGCGAAGGGATCGTCGTGCACGATTCGTCAGGAACGATCCTGCATTGTAATGCCCATGCCGCGGAAATGATGGAAACCGACGCGTCCAATATCGTCGGCGGCACACTCGGCGAAGCATTCGCGCGCATGTTCGGCACACGCGCGGCAGATTATTACCTTGCCGAGAACCACGGCGCCTCGACCATGGTTGAAGTGCAGACCGAAACCGGACGCCGCTATCTGGTATCGGTCTTTCCGATCAAGAAACCCGACGGCGAATTGGTCAGCGTCGTCACCTGGAGCGACGTTACGCGTTTGTCCGAGATGCAGGATCAATTGAGCCGCTCGCGCAGTCTCGCGAGTGTGGGCCAGCTCGCCGCGGGTGTGGCCCACGAGGTCAACAACCCGCTGGCTGCAATTACCACCTGTGCCGAAGCCGTCTTGCGAGACCTGCGTAAAGATGAAATCGGCAAGCTGCTGCCGTCTGATACTCAATGGCAATATTATCTGGAAGAAATTGTGCGCCAGGCTTTGCGTTGCAAAGAGATTACGCGCGGCTTGCTCGATCTCACGCGACAACGTACGGCTAAGCGAACGCTGTGCGACATTAATTCGATTACGAAGCAGTGCGCGCGAGCCACGCTGCAACGCGCTGCCCCGCTGGTGGAATTTGAGATCAAGCTCGACGAGGGTGTCGGAGAAATCGCGACGGATGCGGCGATGGTTACGCAGATTTTGGACAATCTTCTGATCAATGCAGTCGATGCGATTGGCGGTCAGGGCAAAGTAACCGTAACCACACGACAACAAGAGGGCCGCATCGTGATCGAGATTATCGATACCGGCAAAGGCATTCATCCCGATTTGCTCGCTAAGATCTTCGATCCCTTTTTCAGCACGAAGGGCGCGGGCAAGGGCTATGGATTGGGACTCGCCATTAGTTCAACAATGGCCGACTCGCTGCGGGGAGGCATCACCGTGGAAAGTAAGCCGGGCGCCGGAAGCACTTTTCGGCTTTGGCTACCACGTCAAGCGCCCGACATTTAAACCATGAGTAGAAAGATTCGAGTTTTGGTAGTTGACGATGACAACTTGCTGCGCAAGTTGGTCGTGGAGCAACTGTCACGCACTGGTTTCGATGCGGCGCCGGCCGCCAGTGCAGCCGAGGCTTTGCAAGATCTGAGCAGCAGCGATTACGACGTGGTGCTGCTCGACATTTCCATGCCTGATATGTCCGGGCTCGAGGCCCTGCGCGAGATCAGGAAACTGGAAGACCCGCCGGAAGTCGTCATGCTAACGGCGGACACGTCTCTGGCTACCGGCATCGAAGCCATGCGCCACGGCGCTTACGACTATCTCACCAAGCCATCAACGCTCGACGAGATGGAAGCGGTGCTGCGCAAGGCTGATGAAAAGCGCAGACTGGTAAAGCAGAATGCGTCCTTGCGCTCGGTCTCACGCCCCGCTCCAGCAAGTGAAGATCCGCTGCTGATTATTAACGAAGACTCGGCCATGGCCGCAGTCATCAAGCAAGCCGAAGCGGCTGCGCAGAGCGACTCTACAATTTTGCTTACCGGAGAGTCGGGCACCGGCAAGGATGTACTGGCCCGGTTCATTCACTCGAGGAGTCCCCGCGCCGCCATGCCGATCATCACAGTCAATTGCGGCGCCTTACCCGAGACGCTGTTCGAGTCCGAATTCTTTGGCCACGAGCGCGGCGCTTTCACCGGCGCAAGTTCGCTGCGTCGCGGTTTGCTCGAAGCAGCCGATGGGTCGAGCTTGTTTCTCGACGAAATCGGCGACATGCCGCTCTTGATGCAAGTTAAGCTGCTCCACTTTCTCGAGCAGGGACGGTTCCGGCGCGTGGGTTCAACCCGCGACCAAATCGCCGACGTTCGCATCATCGCCGCCACCAATCGAAATCTTGCTGACGAAGTCGACCGGCAGCGCTTTCGCGCGGACCTCTATTATCGACTGAACGTCGTCGCTTTGCAGGTGCCGCCCTTGCGCGAGCGAAGCGAAGACATTCCGGGATTCATAGATCATTTCCTTAAGATCTTTCGGCAAAGATTCCATCGGCCGAATCTGAACATCTCAGTCGAGACCGAGCGGGTGCAACAGAATTATTCATGGCCAGGTAACGTGCGGGAGCTGCGCAACTGTCT
>CBFHBI010000414.1:0-3975 GCA_965653755.1 uncultured Blastocatellia bacterium | reverse complement strand
GACCTCATCACAAACAGTTGTAATCGACACAGGCGTCGACTGTCTTAACTATTAAGCTGTTCGCAGGACTCCAAAGTGCGGAGGAGTTCTCCCATGAACCGAGACCGTTTATTCAAACCATTCCTGGGAAGCATCATCGCGGCGGGCGCAGCGGTGATGATCTATTCGGCCGCGCGGCTGACGGTTGAGCAACTCGACTGGCGTTTCTTCGTGATGCTGTGCGTGATGGCCGTGGTGGCCGCGCGCCTCAGCGTCTCGATTCCGCGCGTCAAAGGCGAAGTGACTGTCGGTGACACGCTCATCTTTCTCACAATGATGTTGTACGGCGGCGAGGCCGCAGTCTTAATGGCCGCAGTGGACGGCATCGCGTCGTCATTGTACGTGAGCAAGAAAGCGCGAGTGTGGGTATTCAATTCCTCGCAGATGGTCGTCTCGACTTTTGTCACGACCTCGTTGTTAAAGCTGCTGTTTGGTCCGATACAGAATCTTGATCGTGCTAATTACTCGATAATGTTTCTGGCGGCCATCTGTTTGATGGCCCTGATTCAATACATCTGCAATTCAGGCTTGGTGGCGATCTACACCGCGCTGAAGACTGACCGGCCGATCTTCCTTACCTGGAAAACTTCTTATCTTTGGACTTCGATTAGCTACTTTGCCGGCGCGTCGGTGGCGAGCATTGCTGTCCACGCGCTGAAAGGCGCATCGATCTACGCGGTACTGTTGGTGACGCCGATCGTGGCGATCATCTACTTCACGTACAAGACGTATATGAAGAATGTCGAAGCTTCGGTTACCCAGGCCGAGCAGGCGAAACGTCATGCTGAATTGCTCGAAGAAAGCGAACAGCGCTTCCGCAGCGCATTTCACTACGCCTCGATCGGCATGGCTTTGGTTTCGGAGAACGGCCGCTGGCTGCAAGTCAACCAATCGCTTTGTCAACTCCTTGGATATGCAGAAGCGGAATTGCTGAACACCGACATTCAATCGCTGACCCATCCGGAAGATTTGGGCGAGTTCCTGGTGCAGCATTCAAGGCTTACCAGAGGTTTGGTCGATGGCTATCAGGGCGAGAAGCGTTACATGAACAAGTCGCAGGTAGAAGTCTGGACGCTCGAAAGTGTCTCAGCAGTCCGCGATCCGGAAACAAAATCTTTGCGCTTCATCTTCCAGATTCAGGACATCACCGATCGCAAGCGGGCCGAAGCTCAACTGGTCCACGACGCTTTCCATGACGGGCTCACGGGCCTGCCAAATCGGGCGCTCTTCGTCGATCATTTGAAGCTGGCAATCTCGCGTAACCTGCGTCGCGAATATCCGTTGTTCTCGGTGCTGTTCATTGATTTGGATCGTTTCAAAATTATCAACGACAGCCTGGGGCATTTGATCGGCGATCAATTGCTGGTCGCGATGGCCCAGCGAATTCAAAACTGTCTGCGGCCGGGCGATACCATCGCTCGTCTTGGCGGCGACGAGTTCACGATCCTCCTGGAAGACCTCAAGACCAACAGCGAGGCGATTCATATCGCCGATCGCATCCAACGCGAATTGAGCGTTCCCTTCGATCTGGAAGGCCAGCAGGTGTTCACTTCGGCCAGTATCGGCATCGCGCCCAGCACCGCGGGCTATGAACGGCCCGAACACGTCCTGCGCGACGCCGACACCGCGATGTATTACGCCAAGTCTCTGGGCGGCAGCCGCTATCAGGTATTTGACCGGAGCATGCACATCCGCGCGGTGAAGCTTTTGGAAATGCAGAACGACCTGCGTCAAGCGATCGCGCGCAAAGAAATGTACGTCGAGTATCAGCCAATCGTTGACCTCGACACATTTAGAATCACCGGCTTCGAAGCGTTGGCGCGTTGGCGGCATCCGGTTCATGGCTTGATCAGCCCGGCGCAATTCATTCCCGTCGCTGAAGACACGGGATTAATTCTTTCAATCGGCCAATGGGTCTTGCGCGAAGCATGTCGCCAAACGCGTGAGTGGCAGAATGACTACGCGAGCGATCAAGAGCTGACGATGAGCGTTAATCTCTCGGGCCGACAATTCGCTCAGGCGGACCTGATTCGGCAAATCAAAGACGTGCTGGCTGAGACAGGTCTCGATCCGAAATCTCTCAAACTGGAGATTACCGAAAGCGTGGTCGTCGAAAACGTCGAAGCTGCCAGCGAGATGCTGGCGCAACTGCGCAGCCTTGGCGTCGGCCTCAGCATCGACGACTTTGGCACCGGCTATTCGTCTTTGAGTTCGCTGCATCGGTTCCCGATTTCGACTTTGAAGATCGACTCATCATTCGTTAGCCGCATGACCGGCAACAACGAGAATACTGAAATCGTTCGCACCATCATGTCGCTCGCCGGCAATCTGGGCATGGACGTGACGGCCGAAGGCGTCGAAACATTGGAACAGGTGACGAGGCTAAGGGGTTACGGTTGCCAGCGTGGCCAGGGGTTCTTTTTCGCGCGGCCGTTGAGCGCTGCCGACGCAGGCGCCCTATTAACCGACAGTGGCCGAATGCTCATGACGGCCCAGCCCGGCATTGACCAACCGATTGAGGCGGCCCTGGTCGCGTGAGCGGGCGCGGTTCCCACCACCAAATTCAGACGCATCTCAAACCCCAGAACCACCTAGACTCCATCTATCACCTGTCAATATTGACAGTACCAATCTGAGCTGAAAACGAAGGAAGTAAGGCGTAGCAGAAATGCCGCTTTCCTTCTATTCAACCTCTGATGCGGTAATGTTTCGCGTAGTAGAGTTCGTTGCGACGTTTCTTTTCGCGCTGACCTTGCTGCTGTTGGGCGTCGTGTTGTTGCTGCGTCTCAACCTTGTGTGGCGCGAGAGGCGGCGACGAAAATTTCTCAGCATCTGGCAGCCAATCCTCACGACCTCAATCGATCTCGCATTTGCGGATGTACCGCACTTGCCTCGACGCAACCTACCGGACTTCCTGCATCTTTGGAATCAATTGCAAGAGTCAGTGCTCGATCGATCGAAGGAGCGACTAAATCAGATTGCGCGAGCGCTGCGAATTGATCGCGCGGCTTTGCAGATGCTGAGTCATCGCAGCCTGCGTGACCGCCTGTTGGCGACCATGACGTTGGGCGAGTTGCGCGAACGCAAAGCCAGGGACGCGCTCGTGCAAATCATGCATGAGGAAGGCGCTTCGCTGTCGGTGAACGCGGCGCGAAGTGTGGTATTGATCGATCCGCAGAGAGCGGTCCCGCTGTTGCTGCCAATGATGATCAAACGATCGGATTGGCCGGCGGCGCGGGTGGCGACGATCCTGCAAACGGCCGGCGCCGATATTATTTCGAATCAAATCGCCGAAGCTGCGTTGGCGGCGTGCGCAGAAGATGCCACCGATGAGACGAACGGCGAGGTGAGCCATCAAAGGGCGCGTCTCATTCGCTATCTCGAATTGGCTTACAACGTTTCAGCGTTGCCGGTCGCGCGGAAGATCGCCCAGTCATCGCGCGACCCCGAAGTGCTCGCTGCATGTTTGCGGCTGTTGAAAAGTTCGGAAGATTTGCCGATTGTGCGCCGGTGTCTGGTCCATGCGGATTGGCGGGTGCGCGTACAGGCCGCGTCCGCATTGGGCCGGATTGGCCGCGCGGATGATGCATCGCGTTTGATTCCGCTGCTTTCAGATGAACAGTGGTGGGTCCGCTATCGCGCCGCGCAGGCGCTGGCGCGGTTGCCGACGGTCGATCAACGTGCGCTGAGAAAAGTGCAGGCCGACCAGCAGAATCCATTCGCGCGCGACATGCTGGCGCAGGTGATGGCTGAGGTCGAACTGCAATGACGGTTTTCTACATCGTCCTCGGGATTGAATGGATCTTTCTGATTTACTTTCTCGGGTTATATGGCAGCTACCTGATGCTGAATCTCATTTCGCTTTTCACGCTCCCGCGTTACATGCAGGAGCACGTCGTCGATGAATTTCCTCACAGCTATTCAGGTTTCGATATT
>CBFHBI010000413.1:0-3976 GCA_965653755.1 uncultured Blastocatellia bacterium | reverse complement strand
CATCTAGCCAAACAGGCCCTCCCTAACGGTCGGGCTTCTGACACCCCCGTGCTTTTGGTGGTGATGACAAGCGACTTTTCCCGCAGACGATTTCTTAAGGGCATTGGTGGCGTGGCGGCAGCCGCTTCGTTTCCTGATGTGCTGCGCGTCGTAGCGGCAGAATCAACTACCCGCCCAACCGTGATCGTCTTTTGGGAAGATGGCTTTCCACAGCTGGACGGCTGCAACGTTGATCGAAATATGTTGCAGGCGGCGCTTGAGCACTACGATGTGCGCTACTTGTCTGAGCGCGAGCTGATCGAGCAACTGAAGATCGATAGCTGTGATCTCTTGATTACGCCTCACGGCTCAGCATTTCCCCAGCGCGCATGGCCGGCGATCCTCAAGTATCTGCAGGCCGGCGGGAATCTGCTGAACCTTGGCGGGGCGCCGTTCAGTGTGCCCGTGCGGCGAGCCGGCTCGCAATGGCAGACGGAAAACCGGCAGACTGCTTATCACAAGAAACTCGGCATCACCCAATCGTTTCCGGTTAATGCGAGCGATGGAACTCCTGGCCCATTCGCAAGCGCCTTAGCACAAAGAGTTAAGGACACAGTCCGGGACGACTTCCAATTTGTATTTGTATTCGGCCGCGTGTACGAACTTTATTTCCGATTAACTTCGTCGAATCTCATTCCGGATGAGTCCGGGAGCGATGGACCCCGCGAGGCGGTGCTCTCCCCGCTCCAATTATTATTATCAGCAGATCCCGACCAGAAGCCGATCACTAAACCAACGCTCGCTTCGGTAACTCCCAAGCAGCGACCGATTGCGGCGCCAGTAATTCAGGTTGATCGTTTACAGGGCGAATTTGCGGGCGGACGTTGGGTGCTGGCTAACTTCAGCGGCGAGGTAAGCGCCGCAGCAATTAGCGTGCTGGTTCAGCAGGCTTTACAGGGCGTTCATGAGTTTCACGTTCGCAGTGACTTTGCGTGTTATCGCGCGGGCGAGATTCCGCAGTTCACAATCGATTTGCGGCGGCCGCGAGAAGAAAAGCTCATCTACGGCGCCTGTCGCTTGGAGATGCGCGACACCCGAGGGCAACTGATATCTGCGCTGAATATTCCGCTGAAGAGCGAAGATTCGCACGCCAGAGGCGTCGTCAACTTGCCGGAAAGCGCAAAGTTAGGACCAGGGCTTTACCGCGTCGATGCGCAAGTGGACATCAAAGCGAATTCAAGGTTGGAAGTGCTCACTACCACAACCGGTTTCTGGGTATTCGATCAGAAGCTTCTGACGAGCGGCAGTACACTGACAACTGACAAAAACTTTTTCTATCGAAACGGCGAAGTTTTTCCCGTGACAGGGACGACCTACATGGCTTCGGATGTGCATCGGCAGTTTCTCTTTGAGCCGAATCCGTTTGTTTGGGATGCGGATTTTCGCGCGATGAAGACGGCTGGCGTGAACCTGGTGCGCACGGGCATCTGGACGGGCTGGAAAAAATTTATGCCAGAGCCGGGCAAATTAAACGAGGCGGCACTGCGCGCCTTGGATGCGTTTCTACTCACGGCGCGCCAGTACGATATTCCCGTGATCTTCACGCTGTTTGCTTTCTTGCCGGAGACATGGGGCGGAAAGAATGCTTATCTCGATCCACAGGCCGTGCGCGCGCAGACGCAATTCGTCTCGACGATCGCGCAACGCTATCGCGACGTCGATGATTTGATTTGGGATTTAATCAACGAGCCATCGTTCTGCTCGCCGAAGCATCTTTGGAGTTGCCGGCCGAATTATGACGAGTTCGAAAAGGCTGCGTGGCAGCAGTGGCTGAAGGAGCGCCATCCGGCGGCGAGTGACGAAGAACGTGCAGCGCGGCTGCAAGAACTCTGGGGCACGACCAGCGAAGCCGCGCTCGATTTGCCGGACTTGCGGGACTTCGACAGTCCAAACATATTCGAAGACCGCCGTCCTTTGAAAACACTCGACTATCGTTTATTTGCGCAGGAGATGTTTGCGCGCTGGGTTCGCACGATGACCGCGGCGATCAGGAGCAATGGCAATCAAAAGCAATTGATTACCGTCGGGCAGGACGAAGGCGGTTTGGGCGACAGTCCCAGTCCGCATTTCTTTGCCGACGCGGTTGACTTTACCTGTATGCACAACTGGTGGGCGAACGATGATCTCGTCTGGGACAGCGTCACCGCCAAGACGCCCGGCAAAGCCAGCCTCATCGAAGAATCCGGAATCATGTTCTACGAGAAGATGGACGGCTCGGCGTCGCGCACGGAAGAGGAAGCGCGCAATCTGCTGGAACGAAAGTTGGCGATCAGCTTCGCCGCGCAAGGCGCCGGCTTCGTCCAGTGGATTTGGAATTCGAACTGTTACATGAATTCCGATAACGAAGCGGCCATCGGATTTTATCGCGCCGACCAAACTGCCAAGCCGGAGCTCGATTCGTTTTTGAAAATCACGAAATTTATTCAGACACATCGGGACATACTGCGTGGCCGTGAGGATGAATCAGTAGTGATGCTGATTCCGCATTCGCAAATGTTTTCGTCGCGCAGCTTCGCCAGTGAAGCGACGCGGAGATGCGTGCGCGCGATGCTCTATCACTGCCGCGTGCCCCTGCGCACCATCAGCGAGTACAAACTGGCGACTGCTGGGCCAAATGCGAAAGTAATCATCGTTCCGGCGCCGCGTGTACTCACTGAAGAATGCTGGAAAGCCCTGGTTGCTCAGGCTGCGCGCGGCGCGACTGTGGTTATCTCAGGAGTCCTGGACGCCGACGAGCATTGGCAGACCATCGCAGCGCGGCACGAAATCTTTGGGTTGGCAGCGGACCCCGCGCCGGTTTCGGAATCTGAATCGATCATGATCGGAAACCGCGAGCAGCTCGTGCGCTACGACGGCGAGAAAATTCAGCGCATTGAAAAAGCAGTGTTGAAAACGAAAGCGCCTTTGCGAGTGATTATCCAGCCGCACGGCGCCGGACGTTTCGTCTGGAGCCCTCTGCCGCTCGAAGCCAGCAACTCGATGGACGCGCTCGTCGCCTTCTATCGATATGCGCTCGCGCAAGCGCAGGTCTCACCTTGGTTCAGCATCACACCCGACACTCCGTCGCTCCTGGTTTTGCCAACACTCTTCGAGAGGCACGCGCTATACACTTTCGTTTCTGAAACCGATCGCGATGCGTCGGTCACGCTCACGCACCGCGCCACGGGAACCCACGTGCCGGTGACAGTCCCGGCCGGAAGAACAACGTTCTTTTTGCTGGATCGATCAACCGGCAAGTTGATCGACTGGACCGCGCCTGCGCTCAGACCGGCTGCCCGCCGCTAATCCTGCTCCTGCCTGGGCAAACTCTGTTAAGATGCGCGCCGCATCCCATGACACCGGAGCGCTGGCAGAGAGTTAAGGAAATCCTGCAAGCGGCGCTGGAGCACGCGCCCGCCGAACGAGCCGCGTTTATTGCTGAAGCGCGATCAGCGATTCAATTTCCTGACGCAGTGATTCGTCCGCGCCACAGGATCAAGCGATGAATTATTTGGAGAAGTCTTGTCAGGAGCGTTACTTTCTGATGATTTGGATTAACGGCGATCCATTGTTCGACAACCTACGCGGCGATGTTCGGTTCACCGATCTGTTGAAGCGGACCGGCTTGCCACAGTAGACCGAAGATTCAAAATCTGCGGCTATGTCCATTGCACCTGGAACCAAACTCGGCCACTACGAAATCCGCTCGAAGATCGGTGAGGGCGGAATGGGTGAGGTGTATCTGGCGGAAGATACGCGTCTGCGTCGCAAAGTCGCGCTGAAAATTCTTCCTGCAGAGCTTGCTTCAAATAAAGATCGCCTGCGGCGTTTTAAGCAAGAGGCACAATCGGCCGCCGCGCTCAATCATCCGAACATCGCGCACATCTACGAAGTCGACGAAAGGAATGGTGTGAGCTTCATCGCGATGGAATTTGTCGATGGCTCAACCTTGCGCGAG
>CBFHBI010000412.1:0-3981 GCA_965653755.1 uncultured Blastocatellia bacterium | reverse complement strand
AACATCATTCAAGCAAACCTGGCGATTGCGCCGAGTAATTCCAAACGACTGTTCGCTTCAGTGGCGCTAAGTCCTGGGTTGGTGATCTATCGATCTGACGACGCAGGCGAGACTTGGACCAGAATCACCACCGATCCGCGTCCGGCCGGCCGCATTGGCGGCGGAGACCTCGCCGTCATTCGCGTCGATCCTAGAAATCCCGACATCGTCTATTCGGCCAGCGTGGTTTCATGGAAATCGGTCGACGGTGGGAAGTCGTGGACAGCGTTTCGCGGCGCACCCGGCGGCGACGAGTACCAGAACGTTGGGGTCAATCCGAACAACGGCGACGTGATCATTCTCGGCAGCGATCAAGGCGCCATCATCACCGTCAACGGCGGCAAGACGTGGAGCAGTTGGTACAACCAACCGACCGCGCAGCTGTATCACGTCAATGCCGACAACGACTTCCCCTATCGTCTCTGCAGCGGGCAACAGGAGAGCGGCTCGGCATGCGTTTCGAGCCGCGGCAATGATGGCGAGATCACGTTCCGCGAGTGGCATCCAGTCTCCGCCGAAGAATACGGCTACGTGGTTCCCGATCCGCTCGATCCGAACATCGTCTATGGCGGCAAGCTGACTCGCTATGATCGGCGCACAACTCAGGCGCAGAATATTATGCCCAAACCATTTCGCGGCGATATGCGGGTGGTAAGAACGCAGCCCATTGTCTTCTCGCCACTCGATTTGCACACGATGTATTTCGCGGCGAACACGCTTTGGAAAACGAAAGATGGGGGCAACAGTTGGGAACAGGTAAGTCCCGACCTCACGCGCAAGACTTTCGAGGTCCCGAAGACGATAGGGAAGTACAGCTCGCAACCAAGCGCGGCGCCGACGCAGCGCGGAGTTATCTATGCGGTGGCGCCGTCGCCGCTCGACGTGAACATGATCTGGGCGGGCACCGACGATGGTTTGATTCAGCGCACGATTGATGGCGGCAAGAATTGGACCGACGTGACGCCGAAACAACTGTCGCCGTGGCAAAAGGTTTCGATTGTTGACGCGGGTCACTTTGATAAGAACACCGCGTACGCAGCGAACAATACTCTGCGCCTGGACGATCTGCGGCCGCACGTCTATCGCACACACGACGGCGGCGCGTCGTGGACTGAAATAACGAAGGGGATTCCCGACAACGAGAACACAGACGTAGTCCGCGAAGACCCTGAACGAAAGGGACTGTTGTTCGCCGGCACGGAGCGCGCCGTTTACGTTTCATTCGACGACGGCGATCACTGGGAGTCGCTGCGTTTGAACATGGGGGCGACTTCGATTCGCGATCTGATTATCAAAGGCGATGACCTTTGCGTCGCTACACATGGGCGAGGTTTCTGGATTCTCGACGACATTACGCCGCTGCGACAGCTTCAGGATGCGATCGTCAAATCGTCCGCGCATCTTTTCAAACCGCAGACCGCGATGCGCGTGCGTTGGAACACAAATTCGGATACGCCGCTGCCGCCAGACGAACCTGCCGGAGAGAATCCGCCGGATGGGGCAATCATCGACTACTACATCGGGGCAAAAACGAGCGGGCCAATCACGCTGGAAATCAAAAATTCAACTGGCGCCGTCGTACGTCGCTACGCGAGCGACGATCCGGTACCCGTGGAAGACCCTTTGCTAAACATTCCGCCTTACTGGATTCGCCCGCCGCAAAAGCTTTCAACCGAACGCGGCATGCACCGGTTCCTGTGGGACGTTCATTACAAACCGGTGCCAGGCGTGACTCCGAATTATCCAATCGCGGCCGTCTATCGGAATACCGCGCCGGCGGCGACTTCACCGTGGGCCATGCCGGGAAATTACACCGTGGTCCTGACGGTTAATGGCAAGAAACAGGAGCAGCCGCTGCGCCTCGCGATGGATCCGCGCATCAAGACGTCGCCTGCCGATCTGGCGAAACAGTTCGATGCGTCGATGAAGATGTATCAAGAGTGGTTTGCGCTCAGTGCGCTTTCGGACCAGGCGCGCAAAATCCGCGGGCCGATTGCTGAACTACGCCCGAAGATCACAGATGCCACGCTCAAGAGCCACGTCGATGCGCTCGCGGAAAAAATTCAAGGCGTTTCGGGCGGTCTCGGCGGCGGTCGATTCGGCGGGGGTGGCGGGGGCGCTGCAGGTGCTGGCGCTGCGCGACTCACCGCGTCTTCGGTAACGACTCGCACCAGTAGTCTGTTCGGTTTAATCGAGGAAGCCGACGTGGCGCCGACGACCCAAATCATGTCGGCGATGCCTGATGTGATCAAAGATTCCGCGTCAGTGCAGCAAAGCTGGAAGTCGATCATCACGACAGATATTCCAGCGTTGAATCAGGAGCTACGTGCGGCGGGTCTGCCGATTATTAGCACGGACCGATAGGCTCGCCGCCAGAGCAATCGTCTGCGACAGACAGTATTTGGAACGCCCAAGAAAGTTAGCGGCGATGCGAATCGTGCGCGGTTGTATTTCTTTTACTTGAACACGCCCGAAAGCAAGCCGGCGACGTTGGCGCCGCCTTTCACCTTCACGAACTGAGTCATTATCGGCAGAAACTTAGTCGCCATCTCTGGCGATAGACCCAATTGTTTGAATGAACCGGCAACTGCGGCAACGCCGCCGGCTTTACCGGGTAGCATTCCACCGAGCGAGCTAAGCGGATCTGAACTGCTGTCGCCGGTTACCTTCGGCGCGGCCTTCAATAACCCGTCCATCCCGGGAACTGCATTCGAAAGTTTTAGAAAATCGGTCGGCGCCAGTTTGGTTTTCGCAAAGCCGAAGAGCGCGCCGGCTCCGCCGATGGCTTGCTCCGGCTTGATCGACAATTGTTTGGTCAGTTGGCCGACAAGTTCCGGGCTCGGATTATTCGTCAACGGAGTTTGATTTAAGCCAGGCAATTGCGCCTGCGCTACGCCCGCAGTTGCTAAAACGCAGACCATTGCAAGGAACAGCACTTTCAAAGACACGGCAAGACTCCTTTCCTGTTTGCTGGCAAGTCATTAAGCGAATGGATTCGCTGGATTTTCGGCCGCAATTGACGCGACGTTCGAAATCGAGCGGCTGATTGTGACGGGGACTAAACTGAGCGTAAACGAGGGGGGACATTGCCGACACTGTCAGAGTTGACAGGTACTTTTATAATCGGCCGTATGCGAGCCCGATTTCTGGCAATGACAGTGCTGCTGATGGCTGACAGTTTCTACTCTGCATCAGCTCAGAAATGCTTCGAATATGATGGCCCCACGGTAACCTTGACTGGGAAGCTCACGTCAAAAGTCTTTCCAGGCCCGCCAAATTACGAATCGATCCGCAAAGGCGATCAGAAGGAGACCGCGACCATCCTTATCGTGACGCGACCGATTTGCACTACCACCAAAGACCCAGAGAGTCATGGTGACCCCGAACGCGGCCAGCGTGCCATTCAGTTGGTGGTCCTCAAACACGAGATTTGGCCCATCATTCGTCGTTTAATGGGAAAAAGGGCGACGGTTAGCGGGACTCTGTTTCACTGGAATACCGGGCACCATCATACGAAAGTTTTGATGGAAGTAGCGCAAGTGCGCGCGGCCAAATAGCCCGGATTGCCTTACCAGGGATGCGACCGCCTCGGCCGACGCTCCCGAAATTCCACGTTTTCCTTGGAAATATCTTCGAATTCAGCTTTTTAACACTTCGGTAGGTGGGGGTATGCGAGGCGAACTAACGACTCGATACTTTAATAATCCGATAAGCGTCCGAGACGGCGCGAGCGCGGTTTTCCGGCGGCGCGGCTTGGTTTTGTTCGTCTTTTTGGCGGTCATCCTCGGCACGATTCTGGTGACGTTGCTGATGCCAAATCGCTACGAATCACGCACGAAGATCTTGGTTAAGAACCAGCGCGTCGATGTGGCCATCACGCCCCAAGCAACGACTGGCGTCAACGCGCCGATCGTCGATAACGAAGTCAGCGAAAGCCAAATC
>CBFHBI010000411.1:0-3985 GCA_965653755.1 uncultured Blastocatellia bacterium | reverse complement strand
AAAAGGCCAAAGACTTCTATACGAAGCTCTTCGGCTGGAACTCGAAAGCCGACAGTGGCGCGACACCATACACCGAATGGATCAATGGCAAAGAACATATCGGCGGCATGATGGCGATTCAACCGCAGATGGGTCCGATGCCGCCAAATTGGGGAATCTATATCGCGGTGGCTGACTGCGACGCCTCGGTGGCGAAAGCGACTTCGTTGGGTGGGCGCACTTACATGCCGCCGACTGACATTCCAAAAGTCGGCCGATTCGCCGTGCTAGCAGATCCGCAGGGAGCTACTTTCAACATAATCAGTCTGAACCTGCAGCACCACGAATAAGTAAGGGCCACACGCAAGCGGGGGCAGTAGCCCGCGCGTAAGCAAGGGCGTGGTTTAGCAGCGCCCTCCCTTACCGTCGGGCTACTGCCCCGTTCTGTGTTTGAATCGAGGTTATGAAATCGCGCATCGTCTGGCTGATCCTGTGCGGCATCTGGGGATCGACCTGGCTGTTCATCAAGATTGGACTTGCGGATTTGCCGCCACTGACCTTCGCCGGCATTCGCTTTCTCTTCGCGTCGCTAATTCTGCTTGGATTGATTGTTGCGCGCGGCGCGCGATGGCCGCGTCGGCGCAGTGATTGGCTGGTAATCCTAATCGTCGGATTGCTTCAGTTCAGTCTGAACTATGGACTGGTGTTCTGGGGTGAACAGCGGATTTCATCGGGATTAGCGGCAGTGCTGCAATCGACTTTTCCAGCGTTTGGCCTGGTGATCGCGCACTTTTATTTGCCCAACGAACCAATCACGGGAAGGAAGATTGCCGGCGTGCTGCTTGGTTTCACCGGCGTCGCCATCATTTTTTCGCATCAGCTTTCGTTTGCCGGAGAGAGCGCGTTGCTGGGCAGCATCGCGCTGGTCCTAAGCGCGTTCTTCGGATCGTATGGAAACGTCCTGGTCAAAGCCTACGGCACTCAAATCGATCCATTTGTGTTGGCGGCCGGGCAGATGATTTGCGGATTTCCACCGCTGCTCGCTCTTGGCATAGCCACTGAAGGCAACCCATTTCATTTTCACTGGACCAGCCGGGCCGTCCTTGCGATGGCGTATCTAGTCGTCGTCGGTTCGGTCACGGCGTTCACACTTTTCTATTGGCTCGTACGTCACATGGATGTCGTGAATACGATGCTCATAGCTCTGGTAACGCCGGTGGTCGCGGTCCTCATCGGCATGATCGTTTTGCATGAACAATTGAACTGGCGTTTGTTTGCCGGCGCGGCCTGCATCATCTCCGGACTTGGGTTTATCGTGTTTCGAAAACGACAAAAGACTATTGCGATCGATGAAGAAGAGCCAGAGATGATGTCCGTGGGCTGAGCGAAGTTCTATAATCCTCGGCATGGCGATATCATCTGTTAATCCTGCCACAGGCGAAGTCCTGCAAACTTTCGATTCTTTAACTGAACCACAAATTGAAGGGAAGCTCGCACGAGCTGCGGAAGCATTTCGCCGGCATCGGCGCACGTCGTTTGCGGAAAGGGCCGAGAGCATGCTGCGCGCCGCCAAGATTCTCGCAGACGAAAAGCAAACGTTCGCTCGCACGATGACGCTCGAAATGGGTAAACCAATCAACGCAGCCGTACAGGAGGCCGAGAAATGCGCTTGGGTTTGTCGTTATTATGCGGAGAATGCGGAGCGTCATCTCACCGATGAAGTAGTCGAAACCAACGCGACGAAGAGTTTTGTTCGGTATCAGCCGCTCGGCGTCGTGCTGGCCGTGATGCCGTGGAATTTTCCTTTCTGGCAAGTTTTCCGATTTGCGGCGCCGGCGTTGATTGCAGGCAACGTGGGTCTACTCAAGCACGCTTCAAACGTGCCGCAGTGCGCGTTGGCAATCGAAGACATTTTTCGGCGCGCAGGATTCTTCGAAGGAGCGTTTCAAACTCTGCTGATCGGTTCCGACGCTGTGCAGACGGTCTTGGAAGATGCGCGCGTCGCTGCCGCGACATTAACGGGCAGCGAACCGGCAGGGCGGAGCGTCGCGAGCGTCGCCGGCAAACAGATCAAGAAGACTGTGCTGGAGTTGGGCGGCAGCGATCCATTCATCGTCATGCCTTCGGCAAATTTCGATGAGGCAGTTTCAATCGCGGTCAAAGCGCGCACGATTAATAATGGCCAATCGTGCATCGCCGCCAAGCGCTTCATCGTGCATGAACAGATTTACGCCGAATTCGAAAAACGATTTGTGGAGGCGATGAAAAATCTGCGCGTAGGCGATCCGTTCGATGGCTCGACTGACATCGGTCCGCTGGCGACCGAGCAGATCCTGAAGGACTTGGAAGAGCAAGTGAATGTGAGCGTGGCGAAAGGCGCGAAGATTTTGACCGGCGGCCGCCGCGCGCATTTGTCCGGCAATCTCGCGAGCGGCAACTTCTACGAACCGACGGTGCTCGGTGACATTCCCAGGGACTCGCCGGCTTATCGCGACGAGATTTTCGGTCCGGTAGCATCCATGTTTCGCGTAAGAAGCGTTGATGAAGCAATCGATCTCGCTAACGCGACGAACTTTGGACTCGGCGCTTCAGCGTGGACGAACGATGCGCCAGAGCGCGAGCGATTCATCGATGAAGTCGAAGCCGGGTCGGTTTTTATCAACGGCATGGTGGCGTCTGATCCAAGACTCCCGTTCGGTGGAATAAAACATTCAGGCTATGGCAGGGAATTGAGCAATTTCGGAATCCGCGAATTTGTAAACATCAAAACGATTTGGATCAAGTGAATCCGGGACATTAAAAAGCACCAGCCACAAAAAGGCACAAAAGGCACAAAACAAATTCGGCAGCGAAATCATTTTTGTGCTTCTTGTGCCTTTTTGTGGCTAAATTCTAATCTGTGTAATCCGCATAATCTGCGGACTTTTCTTTTTGGAGTAGCCATCGCTTTCGTTGAATTCCCCAGCGATATCCGCCCAGGCTTTTGTCTTCGCGAATCACGCGGTGACATGGAATGACCAGCGCCAAATGATTGCTCGCGCAGGCACGGGCTACCGCACGCACAGCTTTGGGTTTGCCGATGGCGGCCGCAATTTGCTGGTACGAACGAGTTGAGCCCAGCGGAATCCGGCGCAATTCTTCCCAAACGCGCGCCTGGAACGCGGTGGCCTGAATGTCGAGCGGCAGATCGATCCGCGCGCTCTTGCCGTCAAGATGTTCGAGAATTTCGTTCAACCACAAATTCAGGGCCGGGCTAATCTTGGTGTCCTGCGAGTCGATTGACGCGTTTGGATATTCGGCGAATAGAGCTTTGATCAATTCGGCGTCGGAATCACCCAGCGCAACTGAACAAACGCCACGCTCAGTCGCGGCCACCAGAAGACGGCCTGGTTGACTGTCCGTCACCGCGTACACGATGCGCATCCCTTTGCCGCCACGGCCATAAGTCGCCGGAGTCATTCCCATTTGGGCGGAAGATTTTTCGTAAAGCGCGCGACTCGATCCGTAGCCAGCGTCGTACATCGCGTCGGTGATGGATGAGCCGCCCTTAATATTCACTTTGAATTTATTCAGCCGCTGCGATTCCGCGTATTGTCGCGGGGTAATGCCCATCAACTCTTTGAAAGTGCGCTGGAGGTGATGACTGCTGACGCCGATTTCCGCGCTGAGAGTTGTCAAGGTCTGCGGCTCTTCATCGTGCTCGTCGATTGCATGACAGATGCGCCGCACGAGTTCAACGCGCGCGTCGGTTGACGATGCGCGTCGCGGATGACAACGCATGCAAGCCCGGAATCCAGCTTGTTCGGCGGCTTCCGGCAATTCGAAGAAACTCACCTGCTCGCGCCGCGGGCGCCGCGCTGGACACGATGGCCGGCAATAGACTCCCGTCGAACGTACCGCAAATACAAAGCTGCCGTCGCGCGAAGCATCGCGGGTCAGCACGGCGTTCCACATCTCGGGATTGTTCAGCACGTCGGTATGCGTGCCGCTGAGCCTGACGCGCCCG
>CBFHBI010000410.1:0-4005 GCA_965653755.1 uncultured Blastocatellia bacterium | reverse complement strand
GGCGGCGTACGGACCTTCGGCAGCACGCGCACGCGCCTGGCCGTCCCGGAGAGCGCCCCGCTAATGACGCGCACCTTGTAATCGACCAGATAGACTTCTCCGATCAACGGATAAAACTTCTCCAGAGCGCGACGCAGCGCCTGGTCCAGCGCATCGACCGGGCCGTTGCCGCTGGCCGCCGTATGCTCCACGCGATCTCCGACCTTGATCTTGACGGTCGCTTCGCTCATCGGCATCAAAGCTCCGCGATGCTCGTCGATAACGCGAAATCCCAGCAGTTCGAAATACGGTTCGGGGGACCTACGGAGCCTCTGAATCAATAGTTCGAAACTCGCTTCCGCCGCCTCGAACTCAAAGCCGTCGTGCTCAAGTCGTTTCAGCTCCGCGAGTACCCGCTCTGATTCGTCGAGATGGACACCCAGCTCGCGAGCTTTAGCCAGTAGATTCGCGCGGCCTGAGAGATCTGAAACCAGCACCCGCCTGCGATTGCCGACTGCCTCCGGGTGGATATGCTCGTAAGTTGCTGGATTACGTTCTACGGCCGACACGTGCACGCCGCCTTTGTGCGCAAAGGCGCTTTCTCCGATAAAAGCTGCGCGCGAGTCCAGCGAAAGATTGGCAATCTCGCTGGCAAAACGCGCGGTCGCGCGTAACTTCTGCAAGCGCTCAGGGCCAATTGTTTGGCGGCCCAGCTTGAGCTCGAGATTCGGGATGATTGAACAAAGATTGGCGTTGCCGCAGCGCTCGCCATAACCGTTGATCGTTCCCTGCACTTGGGTCGCGCCGGCCGCAACGGCCACCAGCGTATTGGCCACGGCCAACTCTCCATCGTTATGACAGTGAATGCCGAGGGGCACGTTGATTTCTTTAATGACCGCCTCAGTAATCCGAGCCACGTCGTCAGGAAGGCTGCCGCCGTTGGTGTCGCAAAGCACGATGCGGTGGGGTTTACCCGCCGCTGCTGCGCGTAACGTAGCCAGCGCGTATTCCGGATTTGAGCGATATCCGTCAAAGAAATGCTCTGCGTCATAAATCACGGACGGGACACGCTCGGAAAGGTAACGAACTGAATCTTCGATGATTTCTAAATTCTCATCGAGATCTACGCGCAAAGCATCGGTCACATGCAAGACCCAGGATTTGCCGAAGATTGTTACGACGGACGTTTCCGCCGCCAGCAGCGACTGAACCGTCGGGTCATCGTCGCAGGACAGATTTCGCCGGCGCGTTGATCCGAACGCGGCAATGGTTGCATGCTCCAGCTTCAGCTTGCGGACGCTTTCGAAGAAATCGACGTCGCGAGGATTTGAGCCGGGCCACCCGCCTTCGATGATGTCCACTCCCAGCGCGTCGAGTTCCCCCACGAGGCGCAATTTGTCGGCCACTGAAAAATTGACACCTTCGCCCTGGGTTCCATCACGTAGTGTGGTGTCGTAGATTTCGATTCGATTAGTCATAATTCTTGTAACGCAAACTGTTAGTTTGCGAGCTGGCTTTGCTGCAAAAGTCGCGTGCGTGTCAGTACCGAGAGCGGTAGCGACGGGATCAAGGTCCTCCTCGACTTAGACCGGCGCGTCGTTTGGTATTCCGAGCAGCCTCTTGATCCCGTCGCTACCGCTCCGGGTACTGACACTTGATCTCGTTAATTACAAACTCGTCGACGCAAACTAACAGTTTGCGTTACAAATCTGAGCGACGGGATGCAGCCAGTGCCTGTATGCTGGCTCACCTCCGGAAGTTGCGGCGAAGAAGACTTCCTGAATCCGTTTGGTCACCGGTCCGCGCCGGCCCGTCTTGATCGGTACGCCGTCAACTTCACAAATTGGTGCGACCTCCGCCGCAGTACCCGTAAAGAATGCTTCGTCAGCGCCGAGCAGATCGTCCAGCCGCAGCGCTCCCATTTCCACTCTAAGCCCCAGATCGCGCGCAATCCGGATGACGACTTCACGAGTGATGCCGAGGAGAATAGAGTGGCGTTCGTCGTTGGTGAATAACTTCCGATTACGAACGATGAAAAGATTCTCACCCGATCCTTCGGCGAGGTGACCGTTCGTATCTAACAGCAAGGCTTCATCGAATCCACGACCGACGGCATCGCGCACTGCCAGAATCGAATTAACATATTGGCCACACGCCTTGGCTGTGGTCGGCATCATTTGCGACTGAAACTTGAGCCAGGGTGAGACCGTGACGCGGACACCTCGCTCCAGACTTTCTGTCCCGAGGTAGGCCGCCCATGGCCACGTCAGGATCACGACCTCGACGGGACATTTGGCAGGATGCAGGCCGAGAGTATTGCTGCCGTAGTAGCACAATGGCCGCACATAGCAACTACTGAATTCGTTACGTTGGATGACCTCACAGGTTGCCGCGGTAAGTTCCTCACGCGTGTAGGGAATCTCGATCCCGTAGACGCTTGCAGATTTATAGAGCCTTTCCAGATGAGCGTCGAGACAAAAGATCGCCGGCCCATCGACCGTCTCATAGCAGCGCATTCCTTCAAAGACGCCGCTGACGTAATGCATCGAATGCGACGTCACATGTGTATTGGCTTACCGCCAGGGGATAATCTCGCCGTTACGCCACACCCATCTGGTTTGATCGAATGTCACGATAAACAAAAATGCCATCAACTCGTTGTTGATGGCCTGATTCAGACTAATCAAGATTATCGACAGGCCGTCATCTAAGGCATGTGATAATCGCCGGAATAACCACACACACGGCAACCGTTCCGGGAAATAGGTTCGGGCACGCTGTGACTCTTGTCATCCTAAAAAAGTTCATCTTTGATAGCGCCGGCAGAGTTCGATACAGCCAGCTGCTTTCTGTCTGATACCCGCGTCTGCCAATTTACCGCTTCGTTGCTTGTCTGCATAATTTATTATTCTTACCGGACTATAAATCTGATTAACACCGGTCTCGGTCCGATTTGATGGATTGAATGATGCATGGTCTAATCCCGCTCGTTCCGCCACCCTCCAAAGGAGCACAAGTTAGATGTCTCGAATCCTGCTCGGTACCATCTGCGGACTTGTTTATGGAGCGCTCTCTGCAGCTTCGATGATACCCTTGTCGTTCTCTGACAAGACCGCCGCACTCACCGGTGCGTTTCTGAACCGCTTTGCCATCGGTTTTGTCATCGGCGCAGCGCGTTTGCCGTTACCATCCTGGGTGCAGGGGCTGGTTTTCGGAATCTTGCTGAGTCTGCCTGATGCGATAATCACGAAAGCCTACGCGCCGATTCTTATCCTCGGTGCTGTTGGTGGTCTAATCATTGGCGTTATCGTTGGAAAGTGGGGCGCGTAATCAGGGCTATAGGGCCACCGTTGAAGCGTGCCATGCGACCACCTGCCACTTACCGGCAGAACGGATGTAGACCTTGGTAAAACGCCACTCGTCATTCGCCTCTTTGCCTTGAGCAAGACGCGTCCTTCGAAGCAACCCGGTAACGACAGCGGCTGAGTCATAAACGTGGATCCCAAGATCTGAAGTTTCATAGCGTTGGAACTTGACTCTCCCGGAACGCAAGATCGCGAGCGATTGGTTCTTATTGAGGACTTGCATGTCCGACATCGTGACCACCAGATCGTCAGCGCAAAGACTCTCCAGAGCATCAGCGTCGGCGCGCACGTAAGCTTCGTTCCAAATTTTTTCAAGACGAGACAACTCTGCAACAGCGGCTGAATCGTTTGGTTTAGTGGGTCCTTGCAGCGAGGCGCTGGCAACCAACAAGAATCCCAGGCAAAGCTTCAGACAAGCGTACATACGGTCTCCTTTTCGGCAGATTGTTACATATCACGTGAAGACGGACGAAGCATGTGCGCCGGCACGGGTGCGTGCAATTCCTTTGAAATGATCTCGCCTAACCCTGCTCGTTTTCAAAACGCTGCTGAATCGGGTTCGTACTTTTTTCGCAATCAAATCGTCAACTTGCCGGGCAACGACGTCAGTCGCTGATTGAATCGAAACTGATATTGACGACTCTCGAACTCTCTCAAGTTC
>CBFHBI010000409.1:0-4011 GCA_965653755.1 uncultured Blastocatellia bacterium | reverse complement strand
GCCCGTGTGAACATCATGGCAAAAGCAAAGCGGAGCACCGTGCGTTTCACCGATGCTCCGCTTGTCATCTAAAAACTTTCAGCCGGGTGGCTTATTGATCGTCCGTCACGCGGATGAAATCCGCCGCTGGATCGAGCGACCCGAAGGCGTCGGACTCTTCAATCACCGGTCCAATCGTTGGCTGAAACGGCTGGCCTGGAACTTCCGGACAAGTCGCCACCGGAGTCATTGCCGGCACGGGCTCGATGAACGGCGCGGGCGGTTCGGGCTGGCGTGACACGTGAAGGTCGCGATCTTCGTACTTCAATCCGTGCGGGAATTCTTTCCGCACACGGTCGGCGATGTCACCCAGATCGATGAAACAGTCAGCTACGTCGATCAACTTCGGCGCGGTGTTCGATCTAAATCCGACGATCTCAACCCGGCACCCTTTGTACGCGACCGCGTTAACCGCATAAACAAAGTCCTCATCGCCCGAGACTAACACGGCCGTATCGTAGCGTCCGGCGAGCGAGAGCATGTCAACGGCAATCTCGACGTCGAGGTTCGCCTTGCGCGTGCCGTCATAAAACGTTTTCAATTCCTTTTGCACGACACGAAAGCCGTTGCGCCTCATCCACAGCAGGAAACCCTGCTGGCGTTCGGCGCCAGCGTCCACACCTGTATAAAAGAAGGCGCGAAACAGACGGCCGTCTCCCAGCAGCAACCGCAGCAGTTTGTTGTAATCGATGTCGATGTTATGAAAACGTGCCGCATGAAACAGATTGTTGCCGTCGATAAAGATTGCGACTTTGCCGCGATGACCGAATTGTAATGAGATATTGCTGTTTGAATCGAACTGGTTCACGTTCCCTGGCTCCAATAAGAATTTGAATAGGTGCTGATAGGATGCCGCTGGACGGCGTTGCGGTCAAGGGCGCTTTATCAATCAGCGGCGATACGCGCGCGTGAAGGCCGACTGAAATCAAAATGACGACGATGCAAAAGGTGACGCGTGGGCTAGCATTGGATTGTATAATCGCGAAGGACCTATGGGTTTAGACGAAATCGACGAGGCGTGGCTGGTCCCGGAGTCAGGTTCGCAACTGAAAAAGTTCGCGCCCGAAGAGATGTTGACCTGCGACGCCTGCTTGCGCGCAAATGCGCCAACCCGCCGGCAATGCATGTACTGCGGCGCTGCGTTGGGCCCAGCGTCAGAATTTTTCGCGGCCGAATCCGAAAGCCCGGCGCCGTCCGACAAGAGCGATCAAGGAGTCCTCGTTGTTGGTTGTCTTGGCCCGTCGATTTCCGACGCGTTGGTGAATCAACTCGCCGCGCAGTTTCGATTGAAAGTCGCGGATCTGCGCGCCGCGTTGAGCGCACGGGCGCCGGTGCCGCTAGCCTCAGTCTCTTCAGAGAGTGAGGCAAACCAGATCGTCAACAAATTGCCGGATGCTCAAATCGAGGCCTGCACGCTTCCCGAGACAGAGTTACAAATTGATAATGCGCACATCGTTATTCGCGCAGTTGAAATCGAGGAGCAAGGCTTGGTTGGCATCACAAAGATTCGCCGCGAGCGACTGTTCACATCATGGGATGATCTTGAATTGATGGTCGCCGGCCGTTTGGTTACGCAGCGCGTCGAGACGGACGAACGACGAGCCGGTGGCTCCGTCAAACAACTCGACCGGCGCGAGCTTACAGACGATCGATTCGTGATCGATTGCTATGCGCGATCATTCAATGCGCCGTGGCGCATCATCGTTAGCGATTTCGATTTTTCCTGCCTCCGCGATCGTAAAGGTCTGACGGCGTTCGATAACGTCAAGGCGCTGCGCGAACTGCTGACCCAGCACAGCCAGGCGACTTGGGACGAATCCTATGCGCGGGTGAAGCCCATGCTTGCGAACATTTGGCCATTGCAAACCACCGCCAGTGAAGGTCGTTCGCGGCGGCCTCGAGCCGGGCGCAAAGACATCGCAAAAGTGACAGCCAGTGACAATGAATCGCAATTCAATCACTACTCGCGGCGGGTTTGGCCTTTTCAACGACGGGAGCGCGTTGCAGGTCGTTAGCGAGAGTTGACGCACCAGTTTGCTCGAATGAAAAAGTCTTTTCAGCGGTCAACAGCAAATCGACAAGTGCTCTATGGCGTCAATCCGGTGCTGGAAGCGCTGCGCGCTGAGCGTCTGCCGGATCAAATTACGATCGCCGAAGGCGCGCGCGACGAACGCATGCGCGAGTTGATCGAAATGGCGCGACGCCGCGGTATCGCAATCAATCACGCGCGACGAGTCGATCTCGATCGGGAAGTCGGCAATACTCATCACCAGGGCGTTATGGCGCACGTCGCGGCGCCTGAATACGTTAACTCTGACGACTTGCTGGAAGCGATCGCAGCGCGCGTGGGACAACGGCCGGAGCCATTGGCGTTGGTACTCGACGGCATCGAAGATCCGCGTAATCTCGGCGCGATTTTACGGACTGCCGAGTGCGCGGGAGCTGCGGGCGTGTTTATTCCCGAACGACGCGCCGCCGGTTTGAATGAAACCGTAGCCAAAGCTTCCGCGGGAGCGATCGAGTACCTGCCGGTCGCACGGGTCACGAATCTTTCAGTTTTGATTCGGCAATTGAAAGAGCGTAACGTGTGGGTCGTAGGAACTGCAGCAGATGCTGAGATGAGTTATTCCGGTTGGGACTGGACCAGACCGTCGGCAATCGTTTTAGGCGCGGAGGGCGCCGGACTGCATCGGCTCGTGCGCGAGAACTGCGACGCTTTGGTGCGCATCCCGGTCCAGGGGAAAATCGAATCGCTCAACGTTTCGGTCGCGGCGGGAATCATTCTTTATGAAGCTCTGCGCCAGCGTGGCGCGCATTGAGTCGAACCGGCATTGCGAATTCGTCGTTAGTATGATTTGGGCACCAGGGAGTTTTTGAAAATGTTCTGTCCCAAATGCGCAGCACAAAACGTTCAGGGCGCGAGCTACTGCCGGGCCTGCGGCGCAAATATTAGCTTGGTTCCGCAAGCGCTGATGGGTCAGCTTCCGACCACGGCTCCGCCGGACGATCGATACTATGGCAGGAGACGGCGGCGGCCACCGTCGATGGACCACGCGGTTCGCAGCCTGATCATGGGCGTTGCTTTCGCGGCGGTAATCGCGGTGACTGCAAAAACTTCAGCCGGTGTTCCGACTTGGTTATTCTGGCTCGTGATTCCGACAATGCTCTTTTTCGGTCGTGGCTTCGCTGAGATTTTGCGGGTCCGAGGCGAAAGGAATCAGATCCAAAGCGCGCCCAAACCGGAATTGAATGCTGTGCGCGAACTGAGTGTCCCCGCGCCGAAGACGGGCGAATTGCTGACGCCCGTGTCCAGTGTCACCGAAGGCACAACCCGACATTTGCAGACAGAAGCGCGCACGCAAAAGTTGTAAATGATCAAACCATCCTTGATCACAAATCTATGCCTTGATCTCTTTGCTGTCTCAGGAGCAAGCACAAATGTATTGTCCTAAATGCGGAGTTCAGAACGCTGACGATCCAAGTTTCTGTCGCGCGTGCGGCGCCAACATTAGTCTCGTGCCGCAGGTGCTGACCGGAAAGTTGCCGAGCACCGATCAGCCGCGCTGGCCGGATCTTGATGTGCGCCGGAAACGTCGAAAGGAACCGCGGATCGAAGACGCGATTCAGGGCATCACGATGGGCGTCGCCTTTACAATAGTCGCTATTCTCGTTTCCAAATTTGCTCCGGGCGGTGCGTTTTGGTGGTTCTGGTTGTTGATTCCGGCGTTCGGCTGTTATGCCAAAGGCTTTGGCGAATTGGCGCGATTGCGCGCGGCGAAAGGCCACACTTCCGCTGACAACCAGCCACAATTGAATGCCGTGCGTCAGCAGAATATTTCCGCCTCGAACACTGGCGAGCTGAGACCTCCGGTCGCCAGCGTTACTGAGAGCACGACGCGTCATTTAGGAGTCGAGGCGAAGACTCATCCTTTCGAATTCTCTGACACGCAAAAGTCTTCCTGATCTCAATCT
>CBFHBI010000408.1:0-4012 GCA_965653755.1 uncultured Blastocatellia bacterium | reverse complement strand
AATATCGCATCCGCAAAGGCTCAGGCGGCAAAGGCAGACACCACGGCGGCGACGGCACGATTCGCGAGATCGAAACGCTCGCCGACGCGCGCATGGCGATGCTTTCAGATCGAAGGAAGCGCGCGCCTTACGGACTGCACGGCGGACAGGACGGCGAGCGCGGCCGCGCTTTCATTGTTCGTAGAAACGGAAAGAAAGAAAAGCTGGCTTCCAAAGGAAATTGGCAGATGGAAGCAGGCGATCGCGTGCGCATCGAGACTCCGAGCGGCGGCGGATTCGGCAAACAGTCAGAACCGCCTGCGTAAGCGGGCGGGTTTAACTTTGGAATAAGAGACCCGCCCGCTCACGCAGGCGGTTTCGGACTCTCTCAATCGACCAGCACTCGTGTATTTAAAGCCTCAGCCCGCTCGATCGCCGCAAGCAAACGCAGGAACTGGGGATAGTTTCGACTGCGCGTGAGTAGCCGCTCTTGTTCCAACAAACTGAGATCGTTGCGCAGAATCAGATCGAGAAAATCGTAGTAATCACCGGTGGCGGAAAATGGAAACTCACGCTCATAACCCGTTCGTTGAGCATCGTCTGATCTGAAACCTGCCAACAAATCAAAGACATTGTCGGTGTTAAGTCTCGCGCCCCCGCGGGCTAACTTAATCGGCGTACGCAACTCGAAAAAGCGCAAACCTTCGGGCGTGGTCACGCGTCGCAGTTCCTTGGTTGCCTCACCGTCAAAAGGCGATTCGGGATCGACAAGGATATGCATCAGTCGCGGCTGATCTTCGCCTTCGACTGTGTCGAGGACCAGTTGCACGCGGTTCGCCAGAAACCTTTCGAACTCGGCATCGATTGAATAATTCACGCGACCGAGACAGCCAACGGCCTCGCCTGAACCGGCAACTTCGGACGGTAAGCAGGCCGGACAATTGGCGCAGATTTCAGTTTCCGATTGCAGTAGATCGATTTCCGACGCGGCCCTTTCGACCCACTCGAGTTTGTCTCTGCCGGGCGCGCTTTTGTCGGCCGTCGTGACGATCGAATAGAGATGATTGAGCCGTCCCCATTCGCGCAAGTGCTTTTCGCTATAACGGGCTCGCAGCGGGCACGGATAATCAACGGCGAAATCAAGCGACATGGATAGTAAGCAGTAAGCGGTGAGCAGTTGCGTATAGCAACAGCAGTTGCCCGCGTCGGCATCACGAGTCGCGGCCGTCGCGATTGTGATTGATGATTTCGACGATCGAGGTAAACGGAACCTTCACGATTTCGCCGTCGGCACGTTCTACTTTAACGGTGGGCGTCGAAAGTGCATGAGTGGTCTTCATGCTGCGCACAATGCCGCGCACACGGATGCCTTCGGCGGTGACTATTTCGATATTGCCCTTCCCGTACAGGGGCTGAAGCGCTACCAGCGCTTTGGTAATCTCCATCGCTTAATCTTTCTGTCTCGGGGTGTGCCATAACTATACTCGCTCGGAACTCGATCGCGAAATGCAGCGTCGAATTTGTGTGTCCTACACAAAATTCCCGGTATATCTGTGAGTTCTCTGTGTCTGGGTGGGGAAAAATTCTTTCTGTTCAGAGTTCAAACTTTAGTTTGGAATTGACGTGAGCAAGCTAAAGCTTGAACTCTGAACAGAAAACATCCTCGTCACAAAAGTCGCAACCTAACTCCGGCGTTTGGCGTATTACTTTTGCCAGTTCACTCGACTGTCAATCGAAAACAGTTATGCAGCCTCAGGAAAACTTTGGTAATCCCGGCCTACGAGAGCAGTTCTGCGCCCAATGCGGCTCGCCGATGCCGACGGAGATGCGCTTCTGCCGCTCGTGCGGAAATCGTCTTGGCGAAGGTCCGGCGGAGTACACCGAGACAGTTCCGTTCCCCGGTTCGACGGCGCAGAACCGTGGCGGCCAGACAACGCCTTTCTATCCGACATTCAATGCGCCGATGACGCCAGTTACTCCCGTTTGCGCCCGCCGCAGACGAATGGGATTTGCCGGCACCACCTGGCTGTGGATCTTGCTGGTTGCATTCTTCGGCATTGGCGGACTGATGAGCATGGTGCGATCACCTCGCATTCCGAGGGAGGCATTTGGCGCCTTCGCGGATCGCAATCGATCCTGGGTTGGCGTGAATCAGTTTGATTCAACGGATGGCGGCGTCACGTTCAAGAACATCGACACGCCCGGCGGGCCGGCGGATAAGGCGGGGTTGGTTGGCGGCGATATCATCACCAGCTTCGACGGCCAACCCGTAAGGCAAGCAAACGAGATGATGGACCTGCTGAGGCGTACTCAGATCGGCAAAACAGTAGAAGTTGTGTATCTGAGAGACGGCATTTCACACACGACCCAACTTACGACCGTTAACGCCGACGAAGCCGCGCGCCTCGGCCGTGAATACAGTCGACGTCCGGAAGGAAAGGGTAAGTTCGGCTTCCTGCCGAGTCGAACCAAACGCGTTGACAATGGCGTGCGAATTGATTGGCTGGAAACAAATGGCCCCGCCGAACTGTTTGGCATCAAACGCGGCGATGTGATCACCGATTTTGATAATGTGCCCATCCGCACGCCCGACGAACTTTATGAACGCGTGCAGCGCGCAATTCCTTACACAACCGTCAATATCACTTTGCTGCGCGATGGGCAAAAAATGGTGATCCCGATTAAGGTCGGAAAGAATTAGCTACCGCCAGCGTATTCACGCATCTTATTTTCCATCTCACGCCGCGCCTCTTCGCGGTCTTCTTCGCTCTCGTCCGCTTCGAAGGCTTCGAATAAGGCGTAAGGCTGCGCGGCGACTAAGCGTAGCTCCCAGGCTTCACGTTCGGCGGACGACGGCCGCGCAAACCAAAGGGCATCGATTTCGGCCTCGAGAAGCGGCGTATCTGGAAATTTCATCGCCAGTTGCTCCCGTTCGCCATCAGTGCCGGCGCGCATGAGAATTCGCCGCAACTTCCAGTTGTGCTTTTGGTAGGTTTCAGTAATCTGCCTGGCCAGTTCAAAATTCATTTGCGTAAGTATATCGGAAGTTGATTATGACGATTGACACTTCTGCCGCGTTTGCTCGCCGATAAACGCGCTCGTATCATTGCTGACTTATGCCCTCAACCTACCTGGCATCGCCTTATTATCGCGCGCTTAACATTGCGTTGAGCAGACGGGGTAAACATCTATCGGAGGTTTGCCCTGACGATGATTCGGTCGCCCGCCGCGTGCTACATGATTATGGCGCAATGTTCGTCGCGGCTGACCGCGTGTTGCCTCCGCCGCTGTGTGTCTTCACGAGTGAGGATCAAGTTACCGCCTTTCAAGTAGCAGCGCGATGGACACCGGCGGCCATCGGCGATGCGATTATCGAATTGCAGCCGGCGGCAATGACGGCCTTGTTGCGCGCACGCGAAGCGGCCTTGCGCGCGGGTCGCGACATCACGCCTCGTGACGGCGCCGAAGCTGCGCGACGAAGCTATGCCGACACGGTGCGCTTATGGAACTCGCGATTTCTGCCGGCGCTGGACCACTGGCAAAGCGTTGGCCGGCTGACGCAAGCGCAAACAGATCGATTACGACAACTACCGATCAACGAACAGGTGGCAGAAGTACTCGAACTCGAACAGGACGGGATATTCTTCAGCAAGGACTTTTCGAAATCCGTGCTGTACTCGATTGCCGCACCGGGCACTTCGCAGCACATTGCGATGCTTGCTTTCGACGTAAATGAGTTTCTCGACGCGCGCGTGCGCGAGATTCTCGCAGGCGAAGGCTGGTTCCAGACCGTGCTCAGCGATCTGCCGCACTTTACTTTTCTCGGACTCGCGGAAGACGAACTGCCGGCGCGCGGGCTCAAGCCGGTCGCGGCAAACGGCCAGAAATTCTGGATTCCCGACATCGGTTGAACCTCAATTCTTCTGTCTGGCATCCGTGGCGTTCGGCCTTTCATCATAGTCGTCCGATCGCGATTTTGCGGCCCGGCACTCGTCGCTGTAACATGACTTGGGCAACCCGCTGCTTTCGATAA
>CBFHBI010000407.1:0-4024 GCA_965653755.1 uncultured Blastocatellia bacterium | reverse complement strand
ATCCGTCGCCGCGGCAAACCGCAGCGCGCCGTTAGTCCGGCTACATGCCTCAAATGAAATAACTAGAATTGCGAAAAATAATAAACCGCCAATGCGCTTGAGACTCTGGGTCACGTTATTACTAAATCCTCGCGTGTTCATAAGCACCTCTCTTCGCTTGAGTCCCATGCAATCCAGCGCCCCATCGCGATCCGTCTGCGGGCGAAGTAATCTCGTACGGAGAACAGCCCAATCAGGGTAAGCAGACTGCCGCCGGGATTTGTCACTAGAACAAAAGCCGAACACTGAAGTGAAGCAAAACAGGGCAGCGAAGCTCAACTAGTTCTTCTCAATGTTCCATTTGTCATCTCCCATGCAACGCCAACTGGAGGATAAATGAAATCATCACGCTTCACTTCTGGGATCGCAGCTAGTCTGGCCGCCGTCGCCTTGCTAGTCACCGGAGCCTGCAAACAGACCGGTATTAGTTCACGGAGCGGCGGCATGGGTTCGGGTAAGCACCATCGACTTGCCTTTATCACGAACAATGCTTCTGATTTTTGGACCATCTCGCGCAAGGGCACGGAAAAAGCTGCCGCCGAACTTCCGAATGTGGACATCGATTTTCGCATCGATGGTGAGGGCACGGCCGCGGAACAACAACGCATCGTCGATGATCTACTCGCTAAAGGAATCGACGGCATAGCAATCAGCCCCAAAGATCCGGCGAACCAAACACCGATGCTCAATCGCGCTGCACAACAGGCGCTGGTTATCACGCAGGACAGCGACGCCCCGAATAGCAATCGCGCCTGTTATATCGGCACCGACAATGTTGAGGCTGGACGGCAGGCCGGTGGTCTGATCAAAGAAGCGCTACCTCAGGGTGGAAAAATCATGCTCTTTGTCGGCAGTCTCGATGCGGCAAATGCCCAGCAGAGATATCAGGGGATCAAGGAAGCGCTGCAAGGAACGAACATTCAGATTTTGGACGTGCGCACCGATGACGCAGACCGCGTGCACGCCAAGGAGAATGCCGCCGATACGCTGGTGAAATATTCGGATATCGCCGCCCTGGTCGGACTCTGGTCATACAACGGCCCGGCGATTGTCGGCGCCGTGCGCGATGCAGGCAAGGTTGGGAAAGTGAAAATCATCGCCTTTGATGAAGAGGACGAAACGTTGAGCGGAATTAAGGACGGCTCGATCTATGCTACGGTCGTGCAGCAGCCATTCGAATTTGGATATCAATCGATGAAGTTGATGGCCAAGATTCTCGATGGTGATCGATCAGGTATTCCGCCTGGGAAACAAATCTTCGTCGAGACGCGGGCAATTAAGAACGACAAGGTTGATGAGTTCGCTCAGCAGCTCAAACAACTGCGGGGTCACTAATCTCACACTGTCTGCATGCCAAATCCTCTACTGCAAATGTCCGGTATCAGCAAGCGCTTTCCCGGCGTGCGCGCGCTCGAAGACGTCAGCCTGCAAGTTTATCCGAGGGAGATTGTTGCCTTGATTGGCGAGAACGGCGCCGGCAAATCGACCTTGATGAACATCCTCGGCGGCGTCGTGCAGAGAGACTCAGGCACGATTCAACTCGAAGGACAGCCCATAGAGATCAACTCGCCGCGAGACGCTGCCGGCTTGCGCATCGAATTTATTCATCAGGAACTGAGCGTGCTCGACAACCTCGACGTGGGGGCGAACATTTTCCTGCGGCGCGAACCGCTCAAGGCGGGATGGCTCAAACTTATCGATCGCGCGCGTCTCCACCGCGAGGCCGACGATATTCTTTCCAAACTCGGCTTGGCTATCTCGAGCCGGACTTCGTTGGGCAAACTTTCTCTGGCGCAACAGCAGCTCGTAGAAATTGCGCGCTGCATCTCCGCGGGCGCGCGGCTCTTGATCATGGATGAGCCGACTTCGAGTCTAACCTTGACTGAAACTCGGCGGCTGTTGGAAATCGTCAAGGACTTGCGCGGGCAGGGAGTCAGCATCATCTATATTTCGCATCGACTGCACGAGGTCGAGGAGATCGCCGACCGCGCGATCGTTTTGCGCGATGGCCGCAACGCGGGAGAATTGTCGCGCGCTGAGATCAATCACGATCGCATGGTGCGGATGATGGTGGGCCGCGATCTGAAAGATTTCTTTAAAGCCGGCCAGTCAGATGCATCGACGCAGCCTGAAGAATGGTTCACGGTCCGTAATCTGCGCACGTCGCGATATCCGCATTCGCCGATCAATTTCAGTATTCGCCGCGGCGAAGTCCTGGGCCTGGCAGGGCTCGTGGGCGCCGGACGCACTGAAGTGGCGCGCGCAATTTTCGGCATCGACACTTCGGCGCAGGCCGAAGTCACGCTCAACGGCCAGTCGTTGCGCATCGCGTCGCCGCAGGATGCTGTTCGCCAGTGCATCTATCTCGTGCCCGAAGATCGCCGGCAATGCGGATTGATCGTCGAGTTCAACGTGCGCGAAAACGTCTCTCTGCCGGGATTGAATCGCTGGGCCACCATGGGATTGATTAAGTCGGCGCAAGAAACTGAAATCGCTGTGCAAGCCTGCAAATCAATCAACATCAAGACTCCGTCGCCGGAAACCAGGGCGGCGAATTTGAGCGGCGGCAATCAACAGAAAGTCGTGTTAGCCAAGTGGCTGACCCTGGCGCCCAAGGTCTTGATCTTCGACGAACCGACGCGGGGAATCGACGTCGGCGCGAAGTCCGAGATCTACACGCTGATTCGCAAACTCGCCAACGAAGGCGTGGCCATCATCGTGATTAGCAGCGAGATGGAAGAAGTGCTCGGCATCAGCGATCGCATCGCCGTCATGCATGAAGGGACAATTACCGGGACGCTGGAACGAGAAGAGTTCAGCGAAGAAGCGGTGATGCGACTGGCGATGGGCAGCCGCCTGAACTGAAGGCGAAAAACATTGCGAATTGAAAAATGAAAATCGCAAAGTGCAAATTGCAAGAATCCGCATTCGAGCACTTGCCGGCATCGGCAACCGCAACGAATCGCGCCGCAGTTTTCAATTTGCAATTTTCATTTTGCAATTTTCAATTTTCAATTTCTGAATAGCTGAGCTACACGTAACCCAACCCGTGAAGAAGGAATTAGGCATCTTTGTTTTGCTCCTCGTCCTATGCGCGATCGTTTCCGCGATCAATCCGAACTTCTTGTTGGCGATCAATCTGCAGAATCTGGCGCGGCAGATCGGGGCGTTCGGTATTTTCAGTATCGGCCTGGGCTTGGTCATTATCACCGGCGGCATCGAATTGTCTGTCGGTTCGATGATGGCGCTGCTTGGCGTGCTGCTGTCGATGATGTTGACGGAGTGGCACTTCGGCGTGCTGCCGGCACTGCTGGCTTGCCTGGCGGTCGCGATGGTTCTCACGTTCCTGCACGGGTTGCTCATCACGCGCGTCAACATGCAGCCTTTCATCGTCACTCTTTGCGGCCTGCTGTTTTATCGCGGGTTGGCACGCTTCATCACTCGAGACGAAACCAAAGGCTTCGGCACGGGCGCTTTCGACTCTCTGCGTTTCCTGGCAAATGGAAATCTCCTGGGCATCCCGATGCCGTTCATTCTGCTCATCCTCGTCAGCATCGTGGGCTGGATCGTTTTGCATCGTTCGGTTTATGGAAGATATTTGTTTGCGACTGGCCGGAACACCGAGGCGGCACGCTATGCCGGCATCAACACGAAGCGAATCGTCACCAGTGCCTACGTGATCGCGGGCGCGCTGACGGCGATGTCGGGGATCATTTTTGCTTTCTACACAAATTCAGTATCGCCGGCGAATCATGGCAATGCTTATGAGCTCTACGGCATCGCGGCGGCCGTGCTCGGCGGGTGCTCTCTGCGCGGCGGCGAAGGCTCGATCATCGGCGTCATCATCGGCACGGCGCTACTGCAGGTTCTGCGCAACCTGGTGAATCTGCTGGGCATTCCCAGTTCGCTCGACTTTGCGGTGATGGGCGCCGTGATTCTTTTGGGTGTGATGGCTGACCAAATTATTAGCGAGCGCCGCCGCCGG
>CBFHBI010000406.1:0-4026 GCA_965653755.1 uncultured Blastocatellia bacterium | reverse complement strand
GCGCCGCAAATTTCCGAATTATCGAGAATAAGTGCTCGACGTCGTCGCGTTGCACACTGCTCGTCGGGTCATCCATCAGATTGATGCGCGCGCGCGCCGCAATCGCGCGACAGATTTCCACGATTTGACGGGCGGCGATGGAAAGATTTGCGACGCGCGCATCGGGTGTAATTTCGCAATGATTGAAGGTCGCCAGTACTTCACGGGTACGTTCTTGCAGACGCTTCGTATCGAGCACACCCGCGCGCGAGGGTTCCATACCCATCATGATGTTTTCCGCGACGGTCAGGTGCGGGAAGAGCGAAAGTTCCTGATGAATCAAAGCGATGCCCCGGCTCCGTGCTGCGAGCGGACTGGACGGCGCGTAAGGAGCGTCTTCGACCTGCATTGTTCCGGTGTCGGGTTGGACCAAGCCCGCCAGCACATTCATCAGGGTGCTCTTCCCCGCGCCGTTCTCGCCGATGAGCGCGTGGATCTCGCCTTTCGTGAGCGAGAGGTTCACGCCGTCGAGAGCGACACTCGGGCCGAAACGTTTACTGATATTTGAGAGAGAGAGAACGGTCATTGTCTCGGGCAGCCTGAAGGGCTGCAAGAAAATAGCCGGTGGTCGCACACTACCGGAACACGCGAAATTTGGTTTCGCACCCTGAAGGGGTGCAAGCCGTGATCAAGTAATCTGGCACGCTTTCAGGGTGCATTTCTCGTGCTGATCGACACCGGTGGTCTTCGCTAACACTTCGACCACCGGCTATTGGCTCGCAAGCCTTCGGCTTGCCTACTGCGACCACGGCTTTGGTTGTCTGTCCCACCGATGTTTTCGCAATTCCGCAATCAACTCATCCGGCAATCTACCCGCGTCGCTCGTCGCGATGTTTGAATCGACGTGCGACTGCTTTCGCATCCCGGGAATGATCGTGCTGACATCCGGATTACTGAGAATGAAGCGCAAAGCGAGCTCAGGCAGCTTCATATTTTCCGGCAACAATGCTTTCAATCTCTCTGCCCGCTCAACGCTGGGAATCAAATTCTCAGAATTGAAATAGATATTGCGCCAATCGCCCTCGGGCCATTTACTGTCGTTCGTCAAGGTACCGGTCAATGTTCCTTCATCGAACGGAACGCGCGCGATGATCGCGACGTCGTGTTCGCGACACGCGGGAAACAATTCGTCTTCAGGATTTTGGTCGAAGATGTTGTAGATAACCTGGACCGAATCGATCAGACCACTGCGCACGGTCCGGACAGCGTTCCAAGGTTCCCAGCGATTGATACTGATGCCGACTGCGCTGAACAATTTCTGCGATCGCAGTTCATCGATCTTCTCCGCCCAGCGATCGTCTTCGATCCATTTGTCTTCCCAAACGTGAAATTGAACCAGATCGAAACTCGGCAGTCCGGCATGCTCCAGACTTTCGTGCACGCGCTGCTCGATGTAATCAGGCGGAAAAGTATCGTCCAAAGTAAATTCGCGGCGACTGGGCCAGGTTGAGTTTTTTGGCGGAACCTTGGTCGCAGTGTAGAGCCGCTGCGGTAGATTCGCCCGCACGATTTGGCCCAAAAGATTTTCGCTTCTGCCTTCGCCATAGGCCCAGGCCGTATCAAAGAAATTGCAGCCAAGATCGACGGCATGCTGCAAAGATCGCAGAGACTGCTCATCATCTGAGCCGGTCCAGCCACCCATCCCCCACATGCCGTAGCCGATTTCGCTGACTTGCCAACCGGTGCGGCCAAATCGCCGATATCTCACTTGATTCCTCCTGCTCGATCGCGATGTCGCAGTATACAGCGAATCTATGCTTCGGCAACCTGGTCAAATAAGTTGAATGGGCTATTATTCCGCCGCCGCTTTGTAGTATTGTTTGTCCGCTTTTCGCAACGTCGATTTAAATCCGAGAATAGAATCATGAGACGTACCTGCTCCGCATTCGTTGTGTTGCTCTGCTTATCAACCGTCGCTGACATCGCCGGCCAGGCAGCAAAGCCACGGCGTCAGTCATCGAAATCCGCATCGTCTAACGCGCCCGCGCGCACGGCGGCGCGAAAAACTCCTACGACTTCGCCGCGTCCGAATCTGGCGAAAGACCCGACGCTTTATGTCGTCGGTTATGCGCACCTCGACACGGAATGGCGCTGGGAATATCCGCAGGTGATCTCGGAATATTTGACGAAGACGATGCGCAATAACTTTGCGCTCTTCGAAAAATATCCGCACTATATTTTCAATTTCAGCGGCGCGAATCGTTACCGCCTGATGAAGGAGTATTACCCTGCTGATTTTGAGAGGTTGAAATACTACGTCTCAACCGGCCGTTGGTTTCCCGCCGGTTCGTCGATGGAAGAAGGCGATGTGAATTCGCCAAACGCCGAATCCATCATTCGTCAGATTCTCTACGGCAACAACTGGTTCCGCAAAGAATTCGGCGTCGCCAGTGACGAATACATGCTACCGGATTGTTTCGGCTTTCCGGCTTCGCTGCCCAGCATCCTCGCGCACGCGGGCATTAAAGGCTTCTCGACACAGAAACTTTCGTCGGGATGGCAGCCGGCGCCACACGTCGGTGGTCCGGATTCGCCGGAGAAGACCCCGGTCGGCATTCCTTTCAACGTCGGCATTTGGGAAGGCACTGACGGCCGCACGGTAATCGCGGCGCTAAATCCGCTGAGTTACGGGAGCAACGTTCAATACGATTTGAGCAAGACTCCGCCGCCTCCGCCGGGACCTGATCCCGCCCTGACCGAACAACAGAATCAGCAACGAACGCGACGGCAGGAAGATTGGCCGCAACGAATTCAAACGAACGGAAACCTCACCGGCGTGTTTGCCGATTATCACTACGTCGGCACGGGTGACGTCGGAGGATCGCCGAACGAAAGTTCGGTTAAGTTGATGGAAGCAATCACGACGAAAAACAAGATTTCGATGCCGCCCCTATTTCCGTTTGGCTCGACGCCGCCGCCGGCTGGACCACCGGTGCAAGTCGGCGATGGACCAATCCGCGTCATCTGGTCGAAAGCCGATCAAATGTTTCAGGACATCCAGAGTTGCTGTTCGACCGATCGCATGCCGCGCTACAAAGGCGATCTGGAATTGATCAATCACTCGGCGGGATCGATCACTTCCGAGGCGTATCAGAAACGTTGGATACGCAAGAATGAGTTGCTCGCCGATGCCGCTGAGAAAGCGTCGGTCGCGGCGGAGTGGTTGGGCGGCCGAGCGTATCCGCGCGAGCGTCTGAACAGCGCGTGGACGCTGGTGATGGGTGGACAGTTTCACGATCTGCTGCCCGGCACCGCGACGCCGAAAGCGTTCGAGTACGCCTGGAACGACGACGTGATTGCGATGAATCAATTCGCCGGAGTGCTGACCAGCGCGACAAACGCCGTGGCATCGGGTCTCGACACGCAAGCGAAGGGCGCGGCAGTCGTTGTTTACAATCCCCTGAATATCGACCGCGACGACATCGTCGAAGCGAGCCTCAATTTTTCCAGCGGCGCACCGCACGCTGTCCGCGTCGTTGGCCCAGACGGCAAAGAGGTCCCTTCGCAATTATCGAATGGCAAAGTTCTCTTCCCCGCGAAAGTTCCTTCAGTCGGTTTCGCTGTTTACGACGTGCAGCCGGCGGATTCTTTTTTGTCCGCGGGCGATCTGAAAGTCACCGAATCATCGCTCGAGAACGCGCGTTATAAAGTAGCTATCGATAAGAAAGGCGACGTGTCGAGCATATTCGACAAAAAGGTCAATCGTGAATTGCTCTCGGCGCCGATTCGACTGGCGATCTCAACCGATAAGCCGCGCCAGTGGCCTGCCTGGAACATGGACTTCGAAGACGAACAACGCGCGCCGCGCAACTTTGTTTCAGGTGACCCGAAGATTCGAGTCGCCGAAGCTGGGCCCGTGCGCGTCGCGATTGAAGTGACACGGGAGACTGAAGGGTCGAAGTTTGTTCAGACGGTGCGCCTCTCAACCGGCGACGCCGGCACTCGCGTCGAATTCGGCAACGTCATCGATTGGGCGACCAAAGTAGC
>CBFHBI010000405.1:0-4038 GCA_965653755.1 uncultured Blastocatellia bacterium | reverse complement strand
GTGCAAGCGTTTCAAAGTCTGACCGACGGTGACCCGACGACGTGCATGCCGGTGATCATCGATCCGGGTTTGTAATAACCAACCAATTGGGCCGCATCTTCGGATACGGCGTGCGGCCCAAACTCTGTATACGTTCGCTGGTGCTTACGCTTAACACTTAACGGTCTTGACCATCTTCCCGACGCCATGAACCTCGAACAAACAAAATCAATCGACCTGGAACTTAGCTTCCCTGCACCGCTCATCGCCAAACGTGAGATTGTGGCTGAGGCGATGACAGAAGATGACCGCGATGAGGTTTTGAAGTTTCTTTCCGCGCGCCCGACGCATGGCCGGATGGATTCTCGATCGCGGAATCATCCATCCAGCGCATCGAGGACTCTTCTTTGGATGTCGCAATGCGCAGGGACAACTTGAAGGCGTCGGACTAATTGGCCGGACGACGATGTTTGAAGCGCGCTCGACTCGGGCCGCAGCCGCGTTAGGCGAAGCCGCTCGTCGATTCGGAACGATTAAGGTCGTCTTCGCCGAACCGGAATCGCTGAATGCCTTTTGGAATAGCTACGCAGATCAGACGACGCAACCGAGACTGAAATGCCGCGAATCGCTTTACGAATCCCGTAATCCGGTCTGCCCTGAGGGTGAGACATCAAATTTACGTCTGGCGACAATCGACGAACTTGATCCGATCGTATCTGCGCATGCTGAGATGGTGAAGGAAGAAACCGGAATCGATCCGTTGCTGGAAGATCGCGAAGGATTCCGCGAGAGATGCGCCACTCGCATCAAAGACAATCGCGTATGGATTTCCATGGAGCGCGGCGAACTGGTCTTCAAAGCTGACATCGTTACCGAAACTCCTCAGGTCGTTTACTTTGAAGGGGTGTGGGTAAATCCGGCGTTCCGGGGACAGCGATTGGGCCACTGTTTCATGGCCGCGTTGACCGGGGCGATACTCTCCGAAGGCCGTTACGCCTGCTTCTTCGCCAACCAGGAAAACGAGGCGGCGTCACGCTTGTATTGCCTGCTCGGATGTGAACTAGTGTCCTCGTATATCAAGTATCTCTGCTAAATAACATCGGCGACTGCGCCCAAGTCATTTCAATCTGGCGCCATTCGGGACATCTTCAGCAAAGGTCGCAATCACCGGCTTTCCTTCATCACCAACCGAAGCAGCCAGCAACATGCCCTGTGATTCATAACCGCGCAGCTTGCGCGGCTTCAGATTAGCAACGACGACGATCTTGCGGCCGACGAGATTTTCCGGCTGGTAGTATTGCGCGATGCCGGCCAGAATCGTGCGGGGCTTCTCTTCGCCGACATCGACAGTCAACAACAGAAGTTTGTCGGCCTTGGGAATTCTCTCAGCGGTTTTGACCTCAGCCACACGAAGATCGATTTTCGCAAAGTCCGTGATCTCGATGTGAGTTGCGACGCCGGGGACAGCCTCGGCCTCGGTTAAGTGCGTTCCCGCGGACGGAGCTGGCGACGCCTCGTCTGACTTCTGACCTCTGATCTCTGATCTCTGTACTTCCGGCTCCTGACTCCCGGGTCCTGACTCCTGCTTTATTTGTTCCATCGTCTTAGCCTTATCGATTCTGGGGAATAACGGTTTCACATCCTGAATTTGCGTCCCGGTTTTCAGCTCGGCCCACCGCAATTCACGTGGCTTCGTTTTGCTCACGCCATCGCCCAAGCCCAGTTGTTGATAGATTTGATTCGCAGTGGTCGGCATCACTGGATAAAGCAACACCGCCAGCCAACGCAGCGTCTCTGCGGCCCGGAACAACACAGCGTTCAGCGTCTGTCTTTGCGTGGCGTCTTTTGCCAAGTCCCAGGGTTTCGCGTCTGAAATCATTTTGTCGGCGCGCGCTACGATGGCCCAGGCTTCTTCCAAAGCGCGGCTGAACGCGAGGTCTTCAAAGTAGCGAATGAATTCATCGCGCGCGTGCGAAATGAAATCGCCGATGGCAGTCTCGTCTTCAACTCCCGCGCGTTTCGCGGCCAGACGGTTCTCGTCAGATACTTCGCGCGGCGGAATCTTTCCTTCGCAGTAACGATGAATCATCGTCAAGGTACGGCTGGAAAGATTGCCGAGGCCGCTCGCCAGATCGCTGTTGGTGCGATCGATCAGGTTTTCATAACCAAAGCGCCCGTCCTGTCCGAAGACCATTTCGCGCAAGACAAAATAGCGAATCGTATCGATCGGAAAATATCTATTGAGGACGTCTAACTCAATCGTGTTGCCGAGCGTCTTGGACATTTTGCGCCCCGTGGGATCGACCCACATGCCGTGCGCGACAATTGCCCGCGGTTGCTGAACTCCCGCGGCCATCAAGAACGCCGGCCAATAGACCGCGTGAAAGCGCAGGATGTCTTTGCCGACCAGGTGTAGCGCCGGCCAGAACTTCTCGAATCCGATCTTTCGTTGTTGCTGATCGTTACCAAACCCAATTGCGGTGATGTAATTAATCAAAGCGTCGAACCAAACGTACATCGTGTGGTTCGGATCATCAGGGACCGGAACTCCCCAACTCACTGAGGTGCGCAACCGACTAACCGAAAGATCGCGCAACCCGCCGGCAACGAAACTCTTCACTTCATTGCGACGCGCTTCAGGCCGCACGAAATCAGCGCGCGAGTTATAAAGCTCAAGCAGCGATTCGTCATAGTCTGAAAGCCGAAAGAAATAACTTTCTTCAGAAACGCGGTCGAGTTTCGTTTCGTGAATCAAACACGTGGGCGGGTCGCCCGGGTTTTCAGGCTTTGCGTATTCGTCTTCGGTCTTATAATCAGCGCACGGCGCGCAGAACCAACCTTCGTAGTGTCCTCTGTAAAGTGCGTCGTTTCCCTTCGGCGTCTTCGCTTTCGCTATGCGCCGCCACAATTCGCTCACGCCTTCGTAGTGAAAAGGCTCGGTAGTGCGCATGAAGATGTCATAGCCGCCGTGCGCAGTGTCCAAGGAAAAGGCATCCGTCATCTTCTTGAAATATTTGACGACGTAGTCAGCCTGTTCCTTCGGCGTGCGACCGTTCTTTTGGGCCGCGCGTTCAATATTGATCCCGTGCTCGTCCGTGCCGGTAAGAAAAAAAGTCTCAACTCCCTGCTGCCGCTTCGAACGCGCGATCGCGTCTGCCACGATCATCGTATAAAGATGGCCCAGATGCGGCAGGCTGTTGGCGTAGTAGATTGGGGTCGTGACGTAGAAGGTCATTTAGTAAATAGTGAATCGTAAATCGTAAATAGACTAATGCTCTTTCTGATGAATATGGTGAGACAAGCCGGTCAACATTCGACCGATTTCATCCAGTGAGGAACGTAGTGTGTTGTAATCGTTCTTCTGCAGAAACTGCAGACGATGGGCTATCAGCAGTTCCGTATCGACCTCGCTCGCCGATCCTTGAGAATTTGATAAGAAATATGCGAACTCTCGATCGGATCGTCTGCCTGCTCCCTCGGCAATGTTGGCGGGAATTGATACGGCAGCCCTGCGTAACTGAGATGTCAGACCGAATTTCTCTTCTTTTGGGAAACCTTCTGTCGCTTTGTAAACAGCTACGACAAAATCAATCGACTTCTTCCAGGCATCAAGCTTTTCGTGTGGTCGCATAAGATAGTCTCCTTCGAGAGGATCATAAAGCCTTTATCTTGCTATTCACGATTTACGATTCACGATTTACGATTCACGATTTACGATTCACGATTTACTATTTACTTCTTCGCGAATTCATCGTCGGGATTAAATCTCGGCAGCATCAGCATGTCGCCCACTCTTCGGCCGATTTCCAAAGCAAAATCCGCTTCCTGAATCATCGCTTGAAAGTTCCAATCGTCATGAAACTCGTCTGACGGCTGATGATAATGAGCTTCGTTATACTCCTTGAATTTCTGTTCGCCCCATTCTTTCGTGTGTCCGATGTAGTCGCTGCCTTCTTTCAAACTGATCGAAGGCACGCCGACTTTCGCGAAGGGAAAATGATCTGAGCGATAGAACGAGCCTTGTTCGGGACGTGGATCGGGCGAGATGCGCAAGCCGCG
>CBFHBI010000404.1:0-4039 GCA_965653755.1 uncultured Blastocatellia bacterium | reverse complement strand
ATGAGCGATCGGGGAACGGAAGCTGCTCTCCGCGATGATGGACAAACATATCGGGCGAGAAACCATTTTCTTTAGCGAGCACTTTCGCCAACTCGATATGTTGCCCGTGAACATCGATCCCAAGGGCGTCAAATCCGAGGAGCCTCATCAACACGGTCAGTTCGCCGGTTCCGCATCCGAGATCGAGGATTCTAAGTCCCGAAACGCCAGGCTGTTCAGACAAGTAAGCCAACAATCGGCGTAGCCAACCAACGTACCCTGAAGAGTCTTCCGGATTTGTCTTTTCGTGCGAATCACGAATCATCGCCTCAAAAATATAACTGCCCTGCGCGGGTTCGAGGGCGGCTTTCAAACATTTGAGAAACTCGTCGGCCTTGATCGGATTAATTGCCGTCATCTCATTCACGCCGTGCGCGGAATCAGTTTCGCCGCGGCCGCACGAATTCGAGCACGTTCAACTCCCGAGAGCCCATAAGTGAAGAACGCGCCGGCGAAACAAGTAGAAAAGATCGCCACCCCCGCGATCAGACTTCCCCAGGATGGTTGAAACAGACTGACAAACTGTGAACCAACTAGGACTGCCGGGGCGAGAATCGCCAGCACCGGTGCATGGACCGACCAAATGATGCGTGACAGCCTCAGTTCAAAAATCCGGCTGATGAAGTATGTGAAGACGCTCTCAGCGATGAAATACGTCAATGCGGTTGCCAATGCGACTCCAATCAGGCCCCATCGCCGAATGAAGAGTACGCTCAGCGTGAGATTCAATATCGGATACGCGGCCATGATCCAGGTGAACGCGCGCAGCCGTCCCATCCCCGGCAGAAGTACATGAGCGACGACGTTCTGACTTTGATAAACATTTGCCGCCAGCAGAATAAAAAGGATCATGACCGAGTTTTCGAAGCCCGGACCCATCCATAATTGAATGAACTGACGGCCGAAAATAAACAACCCGCCGGCCACGAATGCATAAAACAACTCGAAGTACTTCGTGCCGATCAGGTAAAGCTGTTGCAGTCTTTCAGTCTCGTTACGCGCGCTGAGATCGGAAGCAGCCGGCAGAAAGGTGAACACCGGGTAAAGAACGCTTCGAGAGTAATTACAAATTCTCAAACCGATCTCGTAAACGCCGACAGACGTCATCGGCAAAAAGAGTCCGATGATTATTCGGTCTGACTCCAGCGCAACCCTTCCGGCAATTCCCCAGATGAACATGCTACCGCTGAAACGACCCAACTCGCCGATCTGACTCAGGTAACGAATCGATGCTCTCAAACGCAATAAAGGAAGGCGGTGTCTCACCCACCAAACGTATGAAAAACCTCCGACACCACTAGCCACGAAACCCAGCCAAATCAAACTCACCAAGCCGAAGCCGAGTTTCAGCAGTAGGACGGTCGCGATGAACTTAAGTAGATTGATCGCGATGCCAATCGCACTGCTCACGTGGTAGTCCTGCAGTCCCGCAGTGATTCCCGTCCAGGTTGATAAGGGAAAACTCATTGCGAGTTGCGCGGCGACAATCAGCAGCACGGTTCTAAAAGTATGAATTGACTCCGCGGGGAGATGAAAAAGTTCGCGCGCGAAAACGGCGACAACGCCCAGGATAAGAAAGGCCAGCACCCCCACGCCCACGTACAAGGTCAACACGGCACTGGCAGTTTCCTTTAGCGTCACCTCCTCATTTCTGGCGAGCAGTTCAGCGGATTTCTTGGTCAGCGTCGGCGACAATCCTGCATCGAGCAGTCCCATCGTTCCGAACAAGCCGTTGACCAAAGCCCACAACCCAAAATTAGCCAGACCAATATGCCGGACTGTGAAAGGCACGAGCGCGAGTCCGGTCAGGACAGAGATGGCCGTGGCCAGATACTGGCCGGAGGCATTTCTGAGCAGCTTGTCCCAGCTAGTCGCCCGCATAAGGAAGCGCGCCAGATTAGCAATTAGGATCGAGAGGCGGTGGCTTCTTCGCCCGTCTCTTGAGTGTAGTAACTCTGATGGTAATAGCGCTGATAGTAGTAGTAGTCGTGCGAACGAACACTTACATTGTTCAGCACGACGCCCACGATCTTGGCGCCGACGTCAGTCAGCAGTTGCCTTGAGCGGCGCACGACGTCGCGGGAACTCTTGCCGCCGTGCACGACCAGCAGGACGCCGTCAACTATCGAACCGATCAGGACGCCATCGGTGAAGGAATTTACGGGCGGCGAATCGATGACGATATGGGTGAACCTTTCACTTAGGATGCGGAGCAACTTGCGCATTTGATCCGAACCCAGCAGTTCGGCCGGATTAGGTGGGACAGGACCAGAAGGCAAGATGTATAAGCCCGACGTTTCGTCGCGCGCGACGCATCTCACAATGTCCTCGGCCGTCATATCGCTCGAGAGGATCGAGCTAAGACCATCGCTCTCGCGTAAATCGAAAATCGATCGCAGGCGCGGCCGTCGCATGTCGCCGTCGATGATGACTACGGTGGCGTTCGTTTGCGCGAGACTGATTGCGGTATTGACCGCAGTAGTAGTCTTTCCTTCTCCGGGCAAGCTGGAAGTTACCAGTAATGTCTTCGGCGCGCGGCCGGCTGTGGACAGCAATACAGAGGTCCGCAATTGTCGATAGGCTTCTGCCAGGGCCGATCTTCCATTGACGTTCAAGAGCAGTTCCGGGTTGTGCCCGTTACGGGTGTTTCGTTTTTGCAGCGCCGCGGCAGTTGAAAGCAGACGGCGCGGCGCCGAAGCCGAGCCCATCGCCGGAATTACCGCGAGCGCCGGCAGCCGCAAAAACTTTTCCACGTCGTCGGTGGAGTGAACCGTGTCGTCAAGATATTCGAGGAACAAAGCGAGGGCAGCTCCGAAAGCCAGCGCCAGCATGAACGCAAACATAACGGTGCGAAGCCGCGCCGGCCCAACCGGAAAATCGGGCACGATGGCGTAATCAACTATCGAGATGTTATTGGGACGTCCGGCCAAGACCACGTCATTCTCTTTTGATCGCTGCAGGAGATTGTCGAGAAGTGTCTTGTTCGTAGTAATTTCCTGCTGCAGAATTCGATAATTAATTGCGACCTCGTTTTGGGTGACGGTCTCACCTTTTTGCTGATCGAACGCCTTGCGCAGCGCCTCCTCTCGATCCGCAGCTTCGCGGTATTTTGTTTCCAAGTTCTTAAGCAGCGTGCTCGTGGTGCGAACTCGAGTGTCGTTAAGATGTCTTTGCAGTACATCGATCTGCTCGTCGACCTCTTTGACCTCGGGCGCCTCTTCCGTTGCTTCGATCAGAAGCTGCGCCCGCTTTTGTTTCAATTTCGCCAGTTCGGCATCCGTAGCCTCGATTTCTTTGACGCTGGCCTCCGCCAGAGCGCTGGCGGCGCCGGGCGCTTTCGCGGCATTGAATTCGGCTTCCGCGAGCTTCCGATCGTTTTCAGCCTCCAGTAATTGCTTGTTCAATCCGGCCAAGCGATCTACGACCGTGTTCTGGCTGGGATCAATCAAAAGAATATGGTTGCTCTTCGTGTATTCGAGCAACTTCTCTTCCCCGTTCCGAATTTGCGTCTGCAACTCCGCGATACGACGAGACAGAAACTCACTGGTGCTGGTGTTCGCTTCGTTTTTCTTTTCCAAATTTGAACGAACGAAAGTCTGAGCCACACAGTTGACCACTTTCGCCGCGACTTCGGGGTCGCCATGCTGATACGTGATATCGATCAGCCTGGTCTCTTTGTTATAACCCGCACGGTTTTCGCGCACGGGCTCAACGCGCAATCCGCCCTGCAATGCCCCGACGTAGGGCGCAAGTCTCTTGGCCTCGACCAAATCGTCACTCGAAATTGCCGGAGCCACGGTGCTGGACAACGGCAGCACCTTTGGTTGTTGCGGAGCATCTTTCTTCTCGCCTCCAACGACGCCTAGCATTTTGAGGATCGATTTCCAAGTCGAATGCGTCTGCGATCGTTGTGGGTGCGAAAACGATTCGCTATGTTCCAAATCCAAAGTTTTCACTACGCGGCGTAACAAGCCTGGGCTGTTGAGTATTTGCAGTTGCG
>CBFHBI010000403.1:0-4039 GCA_965653755.1 uncultured Blastocatellia bacterium | reverse complement strand
TGTCTGCCACCGTGGAGAAGCTATGGCAGTGGAAGTGCGCCAGTTATAATCCAGCAAAAGGGTCTTTTGTTACCTGGTTCGTCACAATCGGGCGTCGAGATGCGCTCAATGAAAAGCGCCGCGATAAGCTTAATCGCGAAACGCTCGATCAAATACGCGAGAAGAAATCGCAGTGCGATTACGACCACGAGAGAAAAGAAACCGGCGGTGTTTCACAGTTAGTACGAAGAGCACGTCAAGCATACGCGTCACTAAAGCACGAAGATCAGTATGCACTTCGTCTGCGCTTTATAGAAGAACTGCCGTTCGACTTAATTGCCGAGAATTTGCAAATCAAAGAAAGTGCGGCGCGCATGAGAGTAAGTCGTGCGCGTACGCGCTTTATAGTTGCAATGGAAAGGTTGACGAACTGTGAAACACCCCAAAGACCTGACAGATCAACAGGCCGAAATTCTGGCAGCACTTTACCTGCGTCACCTAAAGCTGACGGAGCAGTCAATTCACTTCGAGAACTCAGAGAAATTGCTTTTGTTCCTACGCCGCGCTCGTTTGGAAAGACCGTCGTTAGATCTGCCGCTGGCCGCGTACCTCAAAACGATGCGAACGGATCACGATTTGACAATCGAAGATGTGGCGGCCGCAGCAAACGTTTCAACTCACGAGTTGGAAAAGCTTGAATCGCGAACCTCCGTTCCCTGGGACCTGCCCGCGGCGTCTGTCGCTCACATCGTTTGTCTGTATGACCTACACCTAAGTGATCTCGAAAGACTTGTTCACAACGCTGTCGATGTCGGAGTTTTCTCGCGGCGTCTAACCGACCGTGACGCAGCATCTCGCGCAGCATCACACTGGTTATCTCAAATACGCGACATTCTCAGACAAATCGGAGCTAGCGCTCTCCTAGCATAGGCAGCCGTTCTTTCTCCAAAGGCCTAGTCGAAACTCACCTGTTATAGCCGTGTGTATAACTATGTAGAGAGCGACACAATTGCCGCTCTGTATGGGGGGCCGTTTCATCGAGTCGCTAACCTCCCGGTTAGTCTGATCTGCGCGGCCCTCCGTGGAAAACATATCTCAGGGGCGAGTATTAAGCTTTGCACCGATCAATCACATTCACGGGAACAGTCTCTAACGCCGAATCCGGACCAACTAGCTCTCGGTTCGGCCGCAGAGTGCAGCCGGAGTTTCCATGGCTGTGCGGGTCATCTCAGGTCATGCGCGATCTGGACAATGAAATTACCCGAGTCGCCGTTTCGCATCACCCGGTACTGCTTACAGGAGAGTCGGGAACGGGCAAAACGAGAGCCGCTCAATTGATTCATACACGTAGTCGGCGCAGTCGTGATCGTTTTGTCGAAATCAATTGTGCGGCCCTGCCTGAAAGTCTTGTTGAGAGCGAACTCTTCGGCTTTGAAAAAGGAGCATTCACCGGGGCAACACAACGAAAAAAAGGTCTCTTCGAAATCGCCAATGCCGGATCATTGTTCCTCGATGAGATTGGCGAACTAAGGCCTGAACTCCAAGCCAAACTGCTCAAGACAATTGACGAAGGAAAATTCAGACGCCTGGGTGGAACTGTCGACATCGTCTGTGATGTCCGCATTATCGCCGCTTCTTCACGTAGTCTGCCGAAAATGATCGCAACCGGTACGTTTCGTGAAGATTTCTATTATCGCGTAGGGGTTTTTGAATTGAATATTCCGCCATTGCGCGAACGTCCGCAGGATATCTCGGAAATAGTCTACTCACGCTTAGCAGTCGAGCAGTCAAGTCTTGGCAAACGTGAGCCATTGCAGATCGACGAGGTTGCTCTCGCTGAGCTTCTTCAATACCAATGGCCCGGTAATATTCGCCAATTACAGAACGTCATCGCGCGTCTTGCGTGCTACGCGAATACCAACACTATTTCACGCGCGGATGTTCGTGCTGAAGTAGCGAGGTTCAAACATGTCGATAACGACATAATCTTGCTTCCCAAATCGTGTAGCACCCTCTTTCCTAATGAGTCGCTCCAAGAGTTCTCTGCCCGCGTCCGAGGTGCTCTCATCGAAGCTGTCCGAAGTCGAGAGCACGGAAACATGAGCCGCGTGGCCGAGCGGTTAAGCATCGATCGTTCGTCGCTAATCAGAATCGCGCTAAGGATAACGAGAGCGCGCGCCAATCGACTAAACAATAGTTCCCGATCGCACTTCCGTCAGCAATCGACCATTCACCAATCTAGCTGCCAAACGAGCTGAAGAATCATTCTCAGGAGGAAGCGCAAGTATGCTCCGAACTATCACCAACAGCTGGCGCCGGATCAATGTCTGCAAGTTTCCGAGTCCTAAAAACGGTCGGAATATTTGGACTGAATCAATGGTGGAATTGTGGTTCGCGATGATTTGCGAACACGATCGGAATGTGATCTCTTATGGTACCCAAAGTGTGCGAATTCATTTTGAGATGGATGGGAAGCGCCGATCCTACACCGCAGATTTTCTAATCTACCGTAAGAACGGCCGGCCGCTGGTCGTAGAGGTGAAATACCGGCGATTCATAACGCCCTGGTTCGACAAGCTCTTTCGCATCGTCAGTCCGATTTGCGATCGCAAAGGGTTTGATTTCGTAGTGAAGACGGAAAAAGACATTCTGGTCGAACCTCTGTTAACGACGCTCAAACGGTTACGGTGTTACTCACGCATGCGCATCCTTCCCCAACACCAACTTCTTTGTCACGAATTCTTCTTAACCCGACGGAGGACGACGCTGGCTGAAATCTTCGACGTCTTCGAATCATGGGGAGAAGACCGTCGCGTGGTGCTTGCGCTCATGTATCACCACTTCTTTCTGACTGACTACTCAATTCCATTGGGCTTGAATAGTCCGATATGGCTTCCAAGTGATAAGGCGATCAACCGAGGAGGTCTCCTGTGAGTGAATTTCGTAACGTCCGTGTGCAGTCTGCGTTTCTACAGAAAGACATGCCCTCGCGCGCACCAAATAAAACTCGCTATAGCAAGTGCGTCGCTGCGTTACGACAGACTCTGGGCAGGCAAGGCGTTCTAGGAGGCGTTGAAATCGACCACACCATACTTGACATGGTCGGGAATGCTCAGGAGACAAATCAAGAGCTTGCCAGACCTTGGTTAACGATTGAACTCTGCGTGGTCACCAGAGCTATCGTTCGCTGCTACTTATCATCGAGTGAACGAAGCAGAGGAGAGGTATGAACGGCCAAAGACTCCGACAAGGAATGGAATTCAGATTCGCCGGGCAACGATACTCGATCGAAAGACGGTTAGCGGACGGTCAACTTCAGCTGAAGCACTTAGCCACCGAAACGCTGTCGGCCCGACCAGAAGCTGAGATTCTGAAGGCGCTCTTCGATGGTGGCGCTGAACTGCTAGGCGCTAACGGCGAGGTTGAAGCTCTCCAGGCGCGGCGACAGTGGTCGAGTATTAATGATTTCGAAGCCCTCGATGATTCCGACCCTGGCAAACGGGACGCTCTGCGAATGTTGAAATACATCGACGCAGTAAAGACTGCGCGGCTACCCAACTTTGGCAAGCACGCGCGAGCTCTTGAGCCGATTATCAACATGATTAGCAAGAGTATTCACGACATGAAACCTCCAAGCTGCGTGACGCTATCTCGCAGGTATAAGACTTATATTGCCGCAGGAGAAGATGTCCGCGTTCTCGTGCCCGCTAACAAAGCTCGAGGCAGAGCTATACGTAATGACCGGCGTCGCATCAGCGGTGACGCGCAGATATGCAAGGCGGTAGACAAAATAGTTGACGATGTCATCAACGAACACTATCTGCAAACAACGCGACCCACAGCGCAAGCTACTTACGACCTGATCAGAGCCCGCATAGTCGAAGATAATCAGTTCCGTGATGATGGCGACAAGCTTCCAACTCCACACAGGAACACGTTGTATCGAAAGATCAGCCACCTTGACGCGTATGAAAAAGATAAGGCGCGTTTCGGTAAGCGCATCGCTGACGGCACGCCTGCGGACGTGGCAAAGGCAGTGGCGGCGGCGACGGCCGCGCTC
>CBFHBI010000402.1:0-4045 GCA_965653755.1 uncultured Blastocatellia bacterium | reverse complement strand
GACCGAACCTTCTCGGAACGGAGCATTCCGGGCACGTACGACGCGCCGACCCTGGGCTTGAACTATCGGATGAGTGATATCAATGCGGCCTTGGGACGTAAACAGTTGGATCGCATTGATGAAATACTGGAACGGCGACTCGTTAATTTTCTGCGACTCAAGCAGGCCCTGAGTGATGTTAATGATATTGAGGTGTTAGATGCCAACGATGATGACACGAAGAGCAGTCACTATTGTCTAAGCGTGGTGCTAAACGGGCCTCTTAGGAGTCGTCGTCAAGAAGTGGTGGCAAGGTTGAATGGAGCCGGCGTCGGCACGAGCGTCTACTATCCGCAACCAGTGCCACGGATGTCTTACTATCGCGATAAGTATGGTTATGACGCAAACGCTTATCCGCAGGCGACGATTATCAGCGATGAGTCGATCGCCTTGCCTGTCGGTCCACACCTTGCGGCTGATGACATCGATTATATTGGGCAGAGTTTTGCGGAAACTGTAAAGGAGCTGAAGTCATGACTGGCGATCTTCAAGGCAAGCGCGTCGCATTGATCGGCGGAGCTGGTTTTATCGGTCATAATTTGGCGTTAACGTGGGCGAAACGTGGCGCCAAGGTAGACATTGTCGACGGGTTACAGGTTAACAATCTCGTGGCGTTCGCCTCAGGTAACGGCGCCGTCAAGAACCGTGATCTATATCTGAAGATCATTAATCTTCGGTTAGACAGATTGCGCCAAGCTGAGATTGACATTCATGTGCAGGACGCTCGTGACTACCACTCATTGTCGCGTATTCTCACCCAAATCAAGCCGCAAGTCATAGTGCACCTGGCGGCAATCGCCCATGCCGGGACTTCAAACAAAGATCCCTACAGCACGTTCGATCACAGCTTGCGCACACTGGAGAATGCGCTCGACTGGGCTCGTGTTGATATTGAGCAATTTATCTTTTTCTCATCGAGCATGGCCTACGGGAATTTCCTGAGTGAAAAAGTTGAAGAAGAGCATCCGCTGAATCCGATTGGAATTTACGGGGCATTGAAGGTTGCCGGAGAGAAGATGGTGATTGCATATCAACAGGTCTTCGATATGCCATATACGATCATCCGACCTTCGGCGCTTTATGGACCTGGTTGCGTCAGTCGGCGAGTGGGACAGATTTTTATCGAGAGCGCGCTAGGCGGCGGTACATTGCGGGTCGATGGAGATGGAAGTGAAAAGCTCGACTTCACCTATATTGAGGATCTGGTTGATGGCGTTTGCCTGGTTATCGAGCATCCGGCCGCGCGAAATCAAATCTTCAACATGACTTACGGCAGCGCGCGCCGTATTCAGGACATGGTTGAGATCATCAAGGAACATTTTCCCTACGTTGTCGTTGAGAACGTTCAGCGCGACAAGCTGATGCCTTTTCGGGGCACGCTCAGTGTTGACAAAGCGAAGCAATTGCTGGGGTATGCACCAAAGAATCCGCTCGAAGTGGGATTGCCAAAGTATATTGACTGGTATCGTTCGCTGGATTATTACCAGACTACCGCCGCGGCCACCGCCAACCCTTAATGGAAATACGTGACGACACTTGGCTGTCGAACATTTTCGAAAACCCGGTGTTCAAAATCGAGACCCGTCCTGCGGCGCCTACGCCGGACGATTCAACCTCTAAGATTCGCGAGGAGATCGCGCGCCATGCCGGTCAGCAGTCTCACGCCTTCTACTATGCGAAAGTAGATACCCGGGAGATTGATGTCGTTCGCCAACTAAGCTCCGCCGGTCTCTATGTCGTTGACGTTAACGTGACCTTCAGGATAGACCCGACGGCTCACACAAACGAGGGGAAGGCCCACGCAACCGCAGACGTAGTGGTTCGCGAAATCGAGCCTGCGGAACACGATGAAACTCTCGACATCGCCGGAAGTTGTTTTCAGTACTCACGCTTTCATTTGGATCCGCTCGTCTCGCGCACCATCGCCGACAGGATCAAACGCGACTGGATTTTGAATTACATTCGGCAGCAGCGCGGCGATCGCCTTTTTGTGGCGCTCATCGGTGAGCGGCCAGTGGGATTTCTAGCAGCGATCTCAACCGAGGCGAATGGCAAGAAGGTTTGCGCAATAGACTTGGTCGGCGTCAGTCGCCAATTTCAACGGCGGCATGTTGGCCAGACTCTGACCCAGTTCTTTATCGGATATTATGAACAGCGATGCGATTATCTCGATGTCGGGACGCAAGCCGCGAATATACCTTCGATGAGGCTCTACCAGAAAATGGGTTTTTATATCAACCAAACTCAATACGTCCTTCATGGTCACTTAGGTGTTGAGGTCGCCGGGGCTCGATAAGAAAATGAAAATCGGCGATTTCAATCTTGACGAGAGAGTTTTGATTGTGGCCGAGATTGGCAACAATCACGAAGGCGATTTTGAAGTTGCCAAAGAGATGGTGCGAAAAGCCGCTGATTGCGGCGTGCACGCGGTAAAATTTCAAACGTTTAAGACCGAGTATTACGTCAGCAGCTCAGACGCCGCCCGGTTCAAACGTCTTAAATCGTTTGAGTTGACCTATGATCAATTCGAAAAACTTGCTGAACTTGCGCGGGCGAATGGATTGTTGTTCATTTCCACACCGTTTGATTTGCAAAGTGCGGCGTTTCTCTCAAGCATAGTAGATGCTTTCAAAATAGCCTCGGGAGACAATAACTTTTATCCGCTAATCGGACGAGTTGCTGAGACGGGATTGCCAATAATAATATCGCTGGGTCTCGCTGACAGTGCCCAGGTGATGCGGACGGTAGATTTCGTCAGATCCTACTATCGCGACGATGCGCTCGCTAATCGATTGGTGCTTTTGCATTGCGTAACTAGCTACCCAGTGTCTTCAGCAGAGGCGAATCTCCGAAGCATTAGCTCGCTTAAGGGACATCTTGACTGCACGGTGGGTTATTCCGATCACACGATTGGCACCCAGGCAGCAGTCCTCGCGGTTGGGCTTGGCGCGAAGATCATCGAGAAGCATTTCACCCTCGACCACAATTATTCAGATTTTCGCGATCATCAGCTGTCAGCAGATCCTGCAGAGATGGCGGAGTTGGTTAAGCGCGTTGCCGACGCTGAGCTGATGTTAGGGGAAGAGACGAAAGTCCCGCAGCGTTGTGAGTTGGAGATCGTTGCGGCGGTCCGGCGCAGCATCGTGGCCGGCGCCGACCTGCGCGCCGGGCATCGCCTTCAGTTATCGGATTTGACCTGGATCAGACCCGCTGGTCCTCTGGCACCTGGACAAGAGGAGCTACTCGTCGGCAAGCAGCTTCTCCGTGATGTCACCTTTGGAGAGCAACTTAGTCCATTCGATGTTAACTGAGACCACCCTGAAGATTGTTCTACTGACGAACGAGACGCCACACCATCTTTACTTTGCCCGCCGTCTGCACGAGCGATTCCCGCTAAACTCGATATTCGTGGAGACTCGTTCGTTCTCGCCGGCTTTTGAGACTGCTCATCCATTCGAGACGGCGCGCGATTCATATGAGCGAGAGGTGTTACTTGACAATCGCTCAGGGAAATTTTCTGATTTTGCGTTGACTCATGTTGTCGATTCCGTGAACGACAGCGGCTCGATAGGAATCCTTAGGGAACTGCGTCCTGATGTGACAATTATCTTCGGCACCGGTAAGGTTAATCAGAACGTGATCGAAATACCCCGATTCGCGCTGAACCTGCACGGGGGCAACCCGGTAACTTACAGGGGGTTAGATACGCATCTGTGGGCGATATACCATCGCGATTTCAAAAACCTGGTTACCACGCTTCACGAAGTGGATGTCGGTCTGGACACCGGCGACATCGTGTTCCAAACACAATTGCGCCTCAACAAGAATTCCAAACTGCATGAGTTGCGGTCAGTCAATACTGAGGCATGCGTCGACATGACGCTGCTGGCGCTCTTCAGCCTTGAGCAAGGGATTCGATGGCCGAGCCGATCTCAGGTGAGTCGTGGGCGCTACTACTCAGCAATGCCAAGCGTATTGAAGGAAGATTGTCTGCGAAAATTCGAGC
>CBFHBI010000401.1:0-4046 GCA_965653755.1 uncultured Blastocatellia bacterium | reverse complement strand
ATCAGCGGCATTCCCGGACACGACATTGAAGACCTGACGCTCAACAACATTCGCATCTTCTACAAAGGCGGGGGGAACAAAACGCAGGCGGCCCTGCAACCGCCCGAAAAAGAGAACGACTATCCCGAGCCCACGATGTTCGGCGAGATTCCCGCGTACGGCTTTTTCATCCGCCATGTCCGCGGACTGGAAATGAATGGTATCAGCGTCGGCTATCTCAAAGACGATGAGCGTGCCCCTTTTATTATTAACGACGGAAAATCGATTGACTTGCGCAACGTCAAGGCAGCCCACGCGTCGGGCGTGCCAACTTTCGCCCTGAACGACATCGAGAACTTTTCGATTCGCGACAGCTACCCCTTGGAAGATTTAAGGCTGCCGAACGCCAAGCAACGCGCCATAAATTGATGTGTTATGTCAGGCAGCTTTGTTAGCAAATAGATGGATATGAATTGGATCAAAATTTACCTCTTAGGTTGGGAAGGCGGGCTTGCCCCCGCTCCGGCCGCCGATCTACGCAGGTAGAAGGAGCGGGGGTAAACCACCCTTCCTCACCTGAGAGCTTATTGAGACAACCGTTTCTAGCTGGCAATTCTTGAGATAATGCGTACCACTCATCCAAAGCAATGATCTTTCGCCGCCGCCAACTCCTAACCCTCGCCTCCATTATTGTGGCGAGTTATTCAACGCCGGTCGAACCTCAACAGCTTAACAATCAAAAGCCGGTGCTGTACGTAATCGGCACCTCGCATCTGGATTCGCAGTGGAACTGGACCGTGCAAGACACGATTCGCGAGTTCGTGCCCAACACTTTCTTTCAAAACTTCCAGCGGTTCGAAAAATTTCCCGATTATAATTTCAACTATGAGGGCGCGATCCACTACATGTGGTTCAAGGAATATCATCCGGAAGCGTGGCCGACTGTGCAGAAGTACGTCGCCGATGGACGCTGGAAAATTGCCGGCTCATGGATCAATGCGGTTGACACGAACATTCCGGCGCCGGAGTCTCTGATGCGGCAGGCGCTCTACGGCCAGCGCTTCTTTCGTCAGCAGTTCGGCAAAGTAAGCCAGGATGTTTATTTGCCGGATTGTTTTGGATTCGGTTTTGCTCTGCCCGCGATCGCGACGCACTGCGGCCTCAATCAATTCTCCACGCAAAAATTAACTTGGGGATCGTCGTACGGAATTCCTTTTCCGCTTGGGCGTTGGAAGGGAAGTGACGGCAGCACGGTCGTCGCGGCCTTGAATCCCGGCGATTACGTGACGAAACTTCGCAGCGACATTTCACTCGATCCGAAGTGGGCGATAGAAAGGATGACCTCCGTTGGCGATCGACAAATTGGATTTCGCTATTTCGGCACGGGCGACATCGGTGGCGCGCCGGATGAAGAATCGATCAATTGGCTGGAGAAATCGATTAAGAACAAAACCGGCCTTGCCGAGATTCGCAACACTTCATCAGACCAACTTACGCGCGATCTCACAGCCGCAGAAAAAGCTGCGCTGCCTGAATATGACGGCGAACTTACGATGAAGACACACGGCGTCGGTTGCTATACGTCGCAAGCGGCGATGAAGCGATTCAATCGTGAGAACGAACTGCTGGGAACAGCCGCAGAAGAAGCCGCGGTCGCGGCCGAGTTGGTGGCAGGCTTGCCTTACCCGCGCGAACGTCTGCGTGAAGCGTGGATCAGAATGCTGTGGCACCAGTTTCATGATGACCTGACGGGCACGAGCATCCCGCAGGCCTATCAATTTTCATGGAACGACGAACTCGTTTCGGCGAATCAATTCGCCGGCGTGCTCACCAGCGCAGTTGCTGCGGTTGGCAGTCAACTCGATACGCGAGGCGAAGGTGTGCCAATGATCGTTTACAACCCGCTGGGGCTCATGCAACACGCTCCGGTCGAAGCGACGATCAAGTTTAAGCATCAGGCACCAGCCGAAATTCATGTCCTTGACGACGGGACGAATGAAGCGCAGCCGGCAAAGATTCTCGAGCGTTCGGGCGACACCGCCCGCATTTTATTTCTCGCTAATGTCGATCCGATCTCGTTCAAAGTCTTTCGCGTAGTACCCGGAGCGGCTAGAGTCGAAAGCGAACCCCTCTTGCGAGCGACCAACACCTCGCTCGAAAATGTTTTCTACAAGATTGAGATCGATAAGAACGGCGATATCGCATCAATCTTTGACAAGTCCCTTTCACGCGAGCTTTTGCAAGCGCCCATTCGGCTTGAATTGCGAGACGATCCTTCGCCTGACAAACCCGCCTGGCGAATTCTTTGGGACACGGTCAACAGCGCTCCGCGCGAGTATGTGCAGTCGCCCGAGATTCATCTCGTGGAAAAAGGTCCAGTGCGCGTGGCTATCGAGATCACCAGGCACGCAGCCGGCTCAACCTTTCGCCAGCGAGTGATGTTGACCGAAGGCGTGGATCGCATTGATGTCGAGAATTTCGTCGATTGGAAATCAACCAACTCTTTACTTAAGGTGTCGTTTCCTTTCACCGCGACAAATCCGAAAGCGACCTACGATTTAGGACTGGGGACGATCCAGCGCGGCAACAACACGCCAGATCATTACGAAGTTCCGGCGCAGCAGTGGGCTGATATCACCGATGCCAGCGGCAACTTCGGCGTCGCGGTCTTGAATGACAGCAAGTATGGTTGGGACAAACCGGCGGACAACGTGCTGCGGCTGACGTTGCTCCACACTGCCAAGGCGCGTGCTTATCCTTATCAAAGCAGCAACGATCTTGGTCAACATCACTTCACCTACTCAATCGCGGGACACCGCGGTGACTGGCGAATCTATGACAAGACTCGGGACAAGCAGTCATTCCTGCAAAACGGAGACCCGCGTCTGAATGGATCGGAGATGCCGATTCCTGCGCGCGCCGCCGAACTGAATCAACCGCTCATCGCCTTTCAAACAGAGCCGCATCCGGGGCTCTCCGGGCATGTATTTTCTCCTATTCGCTTAGGTGCTGGCAGCAACGGGGCGCAAGTGGCTATCCGCGCGCTAAAAAAAGCGGAGGACTCTGATGAGTATGTCGTGCGATTGCAGGAACTCGAAGGGCGCCCCACGACGAAGCAAGTCATATCCCATGTGACGTACGCTGCAGCGCGAGAAATCAACGCTGCTGAAGAAAGCGTGCCGCGGGCTGGAGACTTCGCGTTTAGTTCCAATCGGCTGGATATCGGTCTGAAGCCTTATCAACCACGGACCTTCGCAATCCGTTTCAAAAACTGGCCCGGCCCTATGCATGAAATTCCATCGGCGCCACTCACGCTGCGCTTTAATCTGGACGGCGTCTCGACCGATGCCAATCGCGCCGACGGCGATTTCGACGACAAGAGACAGACGCTAGCCGCTGAGTTGTTCCCTGCCACGATGTCGCTCGACGGCGTGCTTTTCAAATTTGGATCGAGCAAAGACGGGGCCTTGAATGTGCTCGCGCCCGCCGGGCAAACGTTGCAATTGCCCGCGGGCAATTACAATCGAGTTTACGTCGTCGCTGGTGCAGTGGGTGGCGATGTCAACGCAACAATCGCAGGTCAGCCGCTGACGATTCGTGAATGGCAGGGGCCCGTGGGCCAATGGGACAGTCGCTTGAAAGAGCCGAGACAGTTGCGCGAAGTGTCAGTAGCGCCGATGACGGCAGGGCAGTCGTGGAGTGCGGACGCGATTAATCAGGATCTGGTCGTCCAATACGATGTTGCCGGCGGCGTGCTCAAGGGCATCGATCAAATTCGCCGTGGTTTTGTGAAACGCGATGAGATTGCCTGGGTCGGCACGCATCGTCATGACCCATCGGGTAATCAACCATACATCGGGAGCGATCTGTTGTTGTACTCGATCGATTTGCCGGCGGGGACGCGTGAACTCCGTCTGCCGAACGACGATCGAATTCGCATCATGGCGATCACGGTAGCACGCGAACCGTTTCATCTATGGCCGGCGACGACGCTGTATTCGTCAGATTTGCCGACACAATAACGGGGCAGTAGCCCGACCGTGAGGGAGGGCGTATTTAGTTGCATG
>CBFHBI010000400.1:0-4060 GCA_965653755.1 uncultured Blastocatellia bacterium | reverse complement strand
CCGAGCGCAGCGCGCTCTGAGTTCCATCGATTCGTACACCACAATTTTGCGCGCGACGCGCTCATGCGGGCAGGGTTGCCCGCGCTCCATTAAGGGGCCTACTGTCCAAATCGTGACGAAACTATCTTCACGTCCGCATTGGCCCAGGCTTTCTTCAAACGCGCCTCGACCAAGGCCGCGTCTTCATTCTTGCCTTGGGCCTTCAACGCCTGCATCAGTCCAAACAACGACCAACCGTTTTCACGATTGCGGCGCAGGTCTTCCCAGTAAACAGTCTCGGCTTCAGCCGGACGACCGGCGTCGAGCAACACCGCACCCAGAGCGTGCCGCGGTGGAAAATGAAACTCGGACGGCTCTGTGTAAACCAGCGCGTCTTCCAAACGGACGGCGCGTTCCAGATGGGCCACAGCCGAATCGTAATTCTTCTTTGCTGAATCGATCTCACCAGATAGTACTTCCTGACCGATGGTCAAGATCGCGCGGGCCGTGTTTGGCGAGAACAACGGGCCATCGAGCGACTTGTCCGGCATCAACGCGTTCAGCTTCGCCAACTCCTGATCCGCATCAGTCGTCTGACCTTTGCCCAGAAACGCCGTGCCCCGCGCATAGTGCCACATGCTTTTGAGATAAACGCTGGTCGCCGGCGGCTCAGGTTCGCGCAGCATCTCATCCCATTTTCCAAAACGCGTCAACGCGTAGTAAGGCACGACGCGAAAGCCCGCAAGCAGCGGGACCGCTTTCAGAGTTTCATCATCAACGCCCGACGCGGCTTTGCGCGCCGCTTGGATCGCGACTTTACTATTTCCCTGAGCGGTGGCGGCGAACCAGAGAAAGTGCAGATTGTGCGGATAGTAGGCCATTGGATAAAGGCCTTGAGCATGGCACTGCGCGATGTAATCTTCGTCAGCAGCGATCGCCATGACGTTGCTCCTAGCGGCATCGGCATAACGGCCCACGCGTTGATAGATGTGCGCCGGCATGTGGACCATGTGTCCTGCGGCGGGCATCAAGGTGAGCAGTCGATCGGCCGCGGCTTCGGCTTTGTCTGCTTGGAAAGCTTCCATCAAATGAATGTAAAGATGGAGCGCGCCGGGATGATTTTGGTTGTGCGCGATCACCTTCTCGGTCAGAGCGACGATTTCTGAAGTGCGATCGTAAGGCGTGCCGTCCTTGGTCCAATAACCCCACGGCCGCAGGTCCATCACCGATTCGACGTAGAGCATCGAGATATCGTCGTCATCCGGAAACTGCAGATGCACCTTGCGCATCGCATCGGCGTATTCGACATCACGCGCTCTGCGATCCTGTGCGCGGCCTGAATAGCGATGCGTCAACGCATCGATCAAAGCTTGCTCGCGCGGAGAAGCATTCGCTTTCAGCGACACAGCTTTCTGGATCGCTTCCAGCGCCGGCGCTTCGCTCGCCGGATCCATCGGCGCATTAATGTTCGGCCCCAGCGCCAAGGCTGCGCCCCAATAAGCCATCGCCAGATTCGGATCGAGACGGGCAGCTTCGCGATAGGCGCGGCCGGCCTCTGCGTGATTGAACGCATACGAGAGGTTCAATCCCTGATTCATAAAGAGCTGCGCCTGCTTGTTCTTGGTAGAAACCGGAAAGACATGAGTGCCTAGCTTCTGCAGCCGCGGTGCAATGGCGCCCGTCGGCGAAACCACCTGTTGCGGCGGTTCTTTATAATGAACGTGATTGGGTAAAGATTTCTGGTCTTGCGCGTCAGCAGTTTTCTGCAAACTGGATACGAATGAGACCAGAACAACCGAGAAGAGGACGAACCGGGTGAATCGCATAACGGACTCCTTTCGTCACTAAGTTGTTTGGTGAGAAAGTGGTGAGCCGAGCAGGACTCGAACCTGCGACCCACTGGTTAAAAGCCAGTTGCTCTACCAACTGAGCTATCGGCCCACGGTGAAAAGGCAGTTTAAGGTTTCAAGTTTCAAGTTTCAAGTTGGTGATTTGTTCGAGCTTGAAATCTGAAACCTGAAACTTGAAACTCATCCACGCAGCCACTGCGCCAACGCCGATTCGCGCACGATGGTTTGCGATCTCTCCGGGCCGGTTGAGACCAAACCGATTTCGACGCCGATCTGATTCGAAAGAAAGTTGATGTATTCGCGCGCAGCGCGCGGCAACTCGCCTAAATCGGTCACCCCCAGCGTGGACGATTTCCATCCCGGCAATGTTTCGTAAATCGGCTCAACCCGACGCAGGTCCTGCGAAACTGAGGGCAGCGATTCGCACCTCTTTCCGTCCAGCGTGTAGCCGACGCAAACCTTGATCTCGTCAAGCGCATCGAGCACGTCGAGTTTGGTCAATGCAACCGAAGTGAAGCCATTAATCTCGGCCGCATAACGCGTCGCAAACGCATCGAACCAGCCGCAGCGCCTTGGCCGGCCTGTCGAAGCACCGTATTCACGGCCGCGCTCGCGAATCAGTTGGCCCAATTCCGCTTCACTTTCAAGCATCTCGGTCGGGAATGGTCCTTCGCCGACGCGCGTCGTGTAGGTGCGCACGATGCCGAGTACGCCGGTGAGATGTTTCGGCGCCAACCCGGTACCGACCAAGGCGCCGCCAACGACGGTGCTCGATGAAGTCACGAAGGGATAAGTTCCATGATCGACGTCGAGCAGAGTTGCTTGTGCTCCTTCTAACAAAATCGTTTCGCCGCGCGCGGCCGCTACATTCAGAAAATGCGTCGTGTCACAGATGAACGGCGCCAGACGTTCGACGATGGCCGCAGTGTCGTCGATGATTGTCTTTGCCTCGAGCGGTTTGCCGCCATACGCGACGATAATCCGATTCGCGTCTTCCAGATTTCGTTCAATGCGTGAATGCAACACCGCCGGCACGAGCGCATCCGCGACGCGCAGTCCGCGGCGGCCCGCCTTATCCTCGTACGCGGGTCCGATGCCCCGCAAAGTGGTCCCGACCTTCTCATTACCCAGGCGTTCTTCGCTGGTGTGATCGAGGGCGCGATGGTAAGGCAGGATCAAATGCGCGCGTGAACTGACCTTCACTCGTTCTGGAGTAATGCTGATGCCCTGGCCCATCAGGCGATCCGCTTCTTCAAAGAAAGCTTTTGGATCGATCACCATGCCGTTTCCCAGCACACAGGTTTTGCCCGGATGAACAATTCCGGATGGCAACAGATGCAGGACGAACGAATGCTTTCCGATCTGAACTGAATGGCCGGCGTTGTGGCCGCCCTGGTAGCGCACGACCACGTCGAAACGCTCGGCGAGCAGATCGACGATCTTGCCTTTTCCTTCATCGCCCCACTGGGCGCCGATGACTGCGATGACCATGATTAGAGGTCAGAGATCAGCAGACGATTACAGATTTGAAATTCCAATTCCAGATTCCAAATTCCAGATTCCAGATTAGATAATCCAAGTTACAGCTGGCGGACACAAAACAGGCGCGGCTGCGCATATCACGAAACCGCGCCACGATATTGCTCCGGATGCAGTTAGGCTGCGGTTGCGGCGCTGACGTGTTTGTCGATCATCCTGGAAATTGCGGCTTCGGACGTCGCGCCCACGACGCGCTCTTCTTCGTGGCCGTTCTTGAAAAGGATGAGCGTCGGGATGCCTTTGATGCCGTAGCGCTGTGAAACGGACGGGTTGTCATCGACGTTTAGTTGTACGACGCGCGCGTTGCTGGCGTACTTTTCGGCCACGGCTTCGACGGTCGGCGCCAACATGCGGCAAGGCGCGCACCAAGCGGCCCAGAAATCAACCAGCACCGGCTGGTCCGATTTAAGTACGTCATTCTCGAAACTGCTATCACTGACTTCTTTTACGTGCTCACTCATTGAAAAACTCCTCGAAATTCGTTGGTTCGGTTGTCAATAACTTCGGCTTAATTGCGCGGAATCTCTTCGTACAATCTGATGTATTTCTGTGCGGCGTTCGACCATGAATTATCGGTCGTCATGCCGTTTCGTTGCATCTGCTTCCAAGCTTCCGGCTGATTATAAAAGTAAAGCGCTTTGCGAATTTTTTCAAGCATGGCCGCGGCGCTGTAAGGTTCAAACTTGAAACCT
>CBFHBI010000399.1:0-4071 GCA_965653755.1 uncultured Blastocatellia bacterium | reverse complement strand
ACTACGCGCCGCCATGGAAACCCTCGAATGCCCGAAGTGCGGTGCGCCGATCACTTACGATCCTAATTTCGCCACCACCGCCCATTGCGCTTACTGGCAAAGTCAGATCGCTCTGCCGAATACGCTGCGGCCTGAAGCCTTCGTGATGCCGCAGATCGACATCACGATTGGCCCACAAGTAGCGCGAACCGCGTCAAGAGCGATCTGGTTCGTTGTGCTGATCCCTATCATCATCGTCGTCATTGTTTTTGCCGGAGTGTTTGGCGCCATCAGCCAGGTGCGCCGAGCACTGATGCCGCTGACGAATCCAATCGCCACGCGTCCCTTGCGTCCAGGCGATACCGGCAACGGCTTTGTCAGTCAGACGCTGAAATTCGGCAGCGAAGGCATTGGCCCAGGGATGATGACCGACGCGCGCAGAATCGCGGTCGATGGCCAGGGAAATATTTATGTGGGCGAATATTCGGGTGGCCGCATACAGGTGTTCGATCCGAACGGAAAATTCATCACGCAATGGATCGCCGATCCAAAGATGCCGCTGCGCGGGTTGGCAGTGGATCGGAAAGGGACAGCTTATGTGGTCCAGCGTGGAATGATCACGCGCTACGACGGCCAGACCGGCAGAATGCTCGGCAAGATCTCTTATCCCGAGGGAGATGGCTTCCCCGACGGCGGCCTGGTGGCGGCGTACCAACGCGGGGACGATGACATTGTGCAATTCGATGCGCAGGGAAATATCAAACAGATCATTCGCAAAGCGATCAGCACCGCAGCCGATCGGAACGAACTGAGCACGCGCGTCGCCGTGGACGGGCGCGGCAATATCTACGGCCTCGGAAGTTTCACCAACGCGGTCTTCAAATTCAGTCGCGACGGAAAATTCATGAACAAGTTCGGCGGACCCGGGCATCAGCCGGGGCAATTCAGCGCCGTCAACGCACTACCTCAACAGCTTCAAACCGGACGGCGGGGCCGCCTCAGGCATGGTCTTCAATGATCAGAAGGAATTGCTGGTGGTGGGACGCAAACAGGTGATGAAATTTACGATCAATCAATAAGGTGTCAGCAGCCCGACCGTGAGCCAGGGCAACGGCGATGACCCGCGACGAGCGCTATGCCGAATTGCCCTGCCTCACGGGCGGGCTTCTGACACTTAGCAGATTTTTGCTGCACCTCCCCCGCCAAGAAAATTCGCCAAGAGCGCTGATCTTCACGCATATCCGTTTGGCATTGTCGTTGCCATCGCTCTGAGTGTCGGCTACCTCCAGATCTGAAAGAAACGGAAACTACTCAGGCTATGCAAGCTGAACTCGTATTGAAGACAAAGACCTTTCGCGATGCCACGCGCGAGCAAACAAGTATTCTCGCGCCGCTCGAACGCGCGGCGCTGCAATGGCTCGCCCGCCATATGCCGGCGAAGATAAATTCAGATCATCTCTCGCTCCTCGGGTTGGCCGGGATGTTCGGCGCGGGCGTGTGCTACGCGTTGAGCAAGCAGAACCCGCTGCTGCTGCATCTCGTCAACGTCTGCATTTTTCTTAACTGGTTCGGCGATAGCCTGGACGGGACGGTCGCGCGATTCAGAAACTGTCAGCGGCCCCGCTACGGCTTTTATGTGGACCACATCATCGACATGTTCGGCGCGGTCTTTCTTATCGGCGGGTTGGCTTTGTCGGGTTACATGAGCGAGCGCGTGGCCGCTGGAGTGCTGATCGTATTTTTCATGTTGGCGATAAATTCGTACCTGGCGGCGTATTCGCTCGGTGTTTTCAAACTATCGCAATGGAAGATGGGCCCGACCGAAATGCGTCTGCTGCTGATGATTGGAAATGTGTTTTTGATTTATCACCCGCGCGCCATGCATCAGCGATACTTGCTGTTCGACGTGGGCGGCGTGGTCGCCATCATCGGCATGTCGATCATTCTGACGTTTCTTTGCATTCAACACACGTACACTCTCTATCAGACCGAGCGGCTGCCCAAACGTTGAAATGAGCCGGCAGCCATGATTCATTTCATCAGGTTCAATGTCGTCGGGATATTCGGGTTCGTGCTGCAGATGGCTGCGCTGTTTGTCCTCACCCACAATCCGTATCGCGTCGGTTACCTGTTGGCGACGGCGTTGGCGGTGGAGTTGGCGGTGCTCAACAATTTCGTTTGGCATCAGCGCTGGACCTGGAGCGATAGGCCGTCGGCCTCAACCGGCGAGACGTTCAGACGATTGATCAAATTCAATATCACCAGCGGCGCTGTGTCTCTGGTTGGCAATTTGATCTTTATGAGTTTGCTGGTGGGGCGTCTGCGCCTGCCGATTGCCGGCGCAAATGTGCTGAGCGTCTGCGCCTGTGCGATCTGCAATTTCTTTCTGGCCGATCGAATCGCGTTCTACGTGGAGAAGATCGATCCCGCCGTAGTCCAGGAGGTTAACTAAATGGCCGCGGCACTTTTTGGAGTGCGGTGGCTTGACACCGCTTTGTAATTCGTTGAGCGTGGGCCTACCGAGAATGAAAAAGCGGCGTCAAGCCGCCGCACTCCAAATCAGCCCGTTCCCGTCGGCATCTTCACACCCGGCATCAACTTCAGGATAACTCTTTGCCGGCGGGCGACGCGTTTCGGATCGAGTTGCGGATTGAAGACCGTGCGTGGGTTCGGAATCATCGCCGACAGAAACGCGCCCTCGCGCGCATTCAGGCTCGCCGCCGGTTTGTGAAAGTAATACTGCGATGCCGCTTCAGCGCCGTAAATGCCATCGCCCCACTCGATTACATTCAAGTAGAGTTCCAGTATGCGACGCTTCGACAGGTTGCGTTCCAGGAAATAGGTGATGATGGCTTCCTGCCCTTTGCGCATGAACGAGCGCTCGCTGGAAAGGTAGAGATTCTTCGCGAGTTGCTGTGAGATGGTCGAAGCGCCTCGCTTGAAGTCCGGCAGGTTCGGCAGCCAGGAATCGTTGTCGCCCTCCTGCTTCGCCTCTTTGTCCGCTTCTTTCTGCGCCTGGTCCCACGCGCGTTGAATCGCATCGTAATCAAAACCATGATGCGTCGCGAAGTTCGTATCCTCTCCGGCCAACACGGCGCGCTGAAGCTGCGGCGAAATTTTTTCGAGGGGCACCCATATCTGAACTCGCTTCGGCTGTTGCCCGTTGCGTTCGGCTTCACGAATGCGCGTCTCGATCATGGAAGTGGTCGCCGGATTCTCAGTCGCGAGTACGCCGACGTGCGGCAACGTGGCCGCCTCAAAGATCAATCCACCCAGCACGATTCCGCTGACCGCGTACACGGCGTATCGAATGATTCGAAACATATGAAAATAGTACGGCCTTCGCCGATCAAGGCTCAAGTGTTACGTTTCAATCTCAGCCCGAAATATGCGCCAGTTTCGTCGTTTCATTCTTCTGTTAAGTCAGCAATTATCGTCTTGACCTTATGATCAGATGCACCGCCACTTTCGTCCTATTGGTCTTCTTCTTAGGCTTTGGCGCCACAATTTCGCGAGCGCAGTCGGGTGATTCCGGCCGTCGCCCGCCGGTGCTGCGCGTTGTGTCTTCCCAAACCGTTACTCAGACGGCAACAAGAAATGCGGGCGCTAAGGGAACAAACAATTCGAGCAGCCGCCCGACGCTGGTGACAATTCCCACGGTCGTGATGGACCATAACGGCCGGTACATTGCCAACCTGCACAAAGAAGATTTCAAAATTTACGACGGCGGTGTTGAGCAACAAGTCGCATACTTTGCGTCGATCGAGAAGCCCTTCACCGTCGCGTTGATGCTTGACGTAAGCGGTTCGACCCAATTTCAACTTGCGCAGATTCGGGAAGCGGCTAATGTCTTTGTTAGCCGTTTGCGTTCCAACGATCGCATGATGGCCATCACGTTTGATGGAAAGATAAGCTTACTTTCGGATGTCGCCGACGTGCGCGCCATTCGTCAATCGAAGCTGCGCATTCCGACAGTCACCGATGGGACCGTACTTTACGACGCCGTCGATTTTGCGGTGCAGCGCATGGCCCGCGTGCCGGGACGCAAAGCGATCGTGCTATTCACCGACGGTGTCGACCAATCCAGCACCA
>CBFHBI010000398.1:0-4074 GCA_965653755.1 uncultured Blastocatellia bacterium | reverse complement strand
CCGTCGCTCAGCGCAACGGTGCGCTGCGCGGTGTCGACGCGCACAGCGGTGACGGGTGATCGATTTAGCTTGCGGGTGACCGAGCCGGCCGAATTTCGCGACGCCATCATCGACGGCCACGTCGAAGATTTCCAACGCAGCGGTCGCATTTCGGGCCGATCAGTAATGACGCTCAACTTTGACACGATTCGATTGCGCGACGTTCGTACATAACAATTCGCTGGATTGCTGGAAACCGTCACGCCGCGCAACGGTCAAAGCGTTCGCGTCGATACGGAAGGCATGATTCGCGATCAGAACCAAACCACGCGCACCGAAGAGCGCGCGGCAATCGGAACTGCGGTGGGCGCGATCATTGGCGCGATTGCCGGCGGTGGAAAAGGCGCAGCGATTGGCGCCGTGCTCGGCGCCGGAGCGGGCGCTGGTTCCGTTTACGCCGAAGGCACGGATGACCTGTACCTGGATCGCGGGACTGAGCTGGTGATTCGTGCGAGTGCACCATACAACGGACCGAGGTAACGAGTTTGTTTAGAGGCGGGCGTTAGTCCGCCTCTAAACTTTCCGAATTTATCGAAAGTAGCAGCCGACGAAAACGACGGGAGCATCACGCGCTCGTCAAAAGAAATCCTTGTCCTGGTGGTTTCCAATCACGCGACTGATGGCAGTCCCACGCGCTTTATGAGATCGGCAAAGCGCGGGTCTGAGTGCAATGGTGCAAACCTTGGATCGACCCTCAGATAAATCATCCAGCTGTCATGCACTTCGTAAGCTCGGTCGAGCCATTCGAAGGTCTTCTCTTTCCGACCTAAGGCTTCATAAATCAGTGCCAGATCGTAGGCTGATACATAATGGCGCTCAGACTTTTGCATCAACTCCTTCAGTAGCGCCTCGGCTACGTTGGTTTCGCCAAAGACCGCGTAGCAATGTGCCAGGGATGACAGGCTCTCCGGACTGTCATGCGTAAGCTCTCTGGCTTTCGCAAATTCCTGGATCGCGGCCTCATACAGCTCGCGCTGTTCATAGAGACGCGCCAGTTCCAGATGTGCGTTGCCAAAATGCTCGTCCATCTCGATGGTCTTGCGGAATTGAGCGATCGACTCATCGAACTGCCCGGCAAAATAGAGTAACTCACCCGCGCTGGAGTTTACCGGCAGTGACAGTGGATCGAGTTGCAACGCGCAGTCAATAGCGGCGATCGAATCATCGAGCTTGCCGGTAAAGGCTAAATAGTAAGCCCGCCACAGCCAGCCCTGGGCATAATTAGGATTCAGTTCAAGCGCGTGGCTCAACTCCCGTTCGGCCCTGGGCCAATCAAACAGATGCATGCTGACATGACCCAGCGTGCCGTGCGCCTCGGCTGAGTTATCGTCCAACTCGAGCGCGCGCATTACCGATTGTTGTCCGCGCAAGAAAGCCTGCTTCGGAGAGATCGCTTGCACACGAACGTCGCCGAGCAGTATTTGGGCATCGGCCAGTCCGGTGTAGCCGAGAGCAAACTTCGGATCCAGCGAAAGTGCCCGTTGGAAATAATCGATGGCTCGGTTGGCAGATTCTTCGGTGCGTTTATTCCAGAAAAAGCAGCCTTGCAGATAAAGCTGGTACGCTTGGCTGTCTTTGGTCGGCTGCTTCCTGAGACGCTTCTTTTGCGAGCCCGTGAGCTTTAGCTTCAGGTTGCTGGATATCTCTTTCGAGATTTCTTCCTGCAGCGCAAAAATGTCAGCCATGGTTCGCGAGTAACGCTCGCCCCAAAGCTGCGAGCCGTCCGTCACGTTCACTAACTCAACTCCAATCTGCAAACGATCGCCGATTTGTTGCACGCGACCGGTAACCACAGCCCGCACACCCAACTCATTTCCCGCACGTCGAGCATCAATTGCCCCACCTTTGAAACTAAACACGGTGCTGCGCGCCATCACTTTCAATCTCGCTACTTGCGACAGATTATTAATGATGCTCTCGGTAATTCCATCGCTGAGATAATCCGCGTTCGGATCGTCACCGGCATTCTCGAACGGCAGCACCGCGATTGAGTCGATTGGCTTGCGCTTATCTGATCGACCGGCGCGCCCGGTAGTTCTTTGAGTTGTGCCGGCACTTTTTGTCGGCGGGTCGAACAAGGCTGTCGGCGAATCATTGTCGAAAGGGATAAGCGCCGTTCCGTCAACGCGACAGAACTTCAGCACTTCATCAGTCTCGACGCGATTGCATTGGGGACAGCGTTTCATTTTTGATTTGCCACTAGCTTCAGCTAGTGGATCGGGTATGGTTCTGAAACATCGGCTTTAGCCGAACTTAAGTCTTATCTGTTCGGCTAAAGCCAGTTCTTCTTTTCTCTCTTTCCCACTAGCTAAAGCTAGTGGCAATCTAACTTGGCTTACTTCAGGCCCATACGGTGGTTACAGACCTGCTTTGTAGTATTCCCATTGAGCCTTTTGTTTGGCCATGAAGGCGATGAACTGCGCGTCCTGACGCAAGTTATCTAAATTCGGATCGCGCTCAAACAGCGGGTAACAGGGAAGACCGTCATCAGCCGCCAGCTGCAACCATTTCAACGCCTCGACAGGTTTCTTCATTAAGGCATAAGCAGACGCGATGTTATATGCGGTGTGGTGGAAATGAATAAAGCCTCTGCCCTTCTCCTCTGAGACCCGGATCATGTCCTCGGCTCGTTTCTGATCGCCCTTAGCTGCCGCCAGCATAGCCGCTACGCTATGGAAATTCCCGCCTTGATCTTCGGGGTCTCTCTTCAGCTCGGCTTCAATCGTGGCCTCTGCTTCATCTCTCTTGCCCTCACCGAAAAGGGCCCACGATATCTGATAACCAGACAAGGGCGAGGCCTCAATCGCCGGGTATTTGCGAAGGATCGCGAGCGCCTCTTCGTACTGCCCTTCGTAGAGTAGGACAACCCCAACGCGAAACTGAGCCAGCTCATTACTGGGATTGATGGCGACTGCTGTTTGAATTTCCTGCATGGCCCGGTCAAACAAGCCGATATGAATATAGACAAGGCCAAGCTGATGGTGGGCCTCGTCCAAATTGGGATTCAAAGCCAGGGCGCGATGATATTCCTGGACGACTCGCTCGTGAGGATAGTGGTAGGAAGGCGTCCAGAACAGAAAGCCGCGCGCGAGGTGAGCTTCAGCTAAATCAGGATCAAGAGCCAGCGCCTTTTCGACAGCGGCCAGCGCTTGCTCTTCAATCTTTTGATCGCCGGGCGCGAGATAAGAAAACTTTACCGTGTACGCTCGCGCGAGCGCGGCATAGCCCTGCGCAAAGTTTGGATCGATCTTGACCGCGCGTTCCAGCGAGTTCACGGCAATGTCGTTGTCAGTCTTGGTCGGGTGGTTCGAGAGCACCAGACCCTTCAGATACGCTTCGTAAGCCTGTGGATCGACCTGACGACTGGCATTGACGGTAGCGTTCGTTTGTGGTGTCAATTTACCTTTGATGGCCTGGGCAATTGCCGCGGCGACCTGACTCTGCAAGGCCAGCACGTCGCGCAGATCACCATCGTAACTCTCTGCCCACAGATGTCGGTCGGTGGCGGCCTCAATCAACTGCGCCGTAATTCGCACGCGACCGCCGGCGCGTTCAACCGATCCTTCGATCACCGCATCAACATGCAGCTCGCGCGCAATCTCAGGCAACGGACGGCGTGCCCCCTTGTACTGCATCACTGAAGTGCGTGAGATGACTCGCAGCGATTCAATCTTTCCCAAATTCGCAATCAACGTCTCGGTCAGTCCGTCGGCGAAGTAATCCTGCGACGAATCACCCGAGAGATTGTCGAGAGGCAAGACGGCCAGAGATTTTATCTCTGATGTGGGAGTCACACCGGCACGTCGCAGGTAGAAAACGTAAATCATCACCGCCACTGTGAGCGCAGCGAGCACCGCCAAACCAATTAGCACACCAGGAAGCGGGGGACGGCGGGTTGTGGGCTGAGGCGCTGGCGGAGCAGAACTCTCGAGCTTGGATTCGAGTTCCACTTCCTGCAGCAGCGCTCTCAGATCCAACAGCAGGTCTCTTGCAGTCTGGTATCGATGCTCTCGATCTTTGACTAAGGCTTTGTTG
>CBFHBI010000397.1:0-4078 GCA_965653755.1 uncultured Blastocatellia bacterium | reverse complement strand
GGTCATTCTGACGTTCGTAAAGCAGGCCCTGGCGAACCGCCCGATTACGGTTTACGGCGACGGCAACCAGTCGCGCTGCTTCTGTTACGTCGGCGACGTCGTCAGTGCCCTGATGAAATTAATGGACGACCAAAAATCAGTCGGCGAGGTTTTCAACATTGGTTCGAACCAGGAAATCTCGATTAGCGACTTGGCGAAGAAAGTAAAGGCACTCACCAATTCGCAATCTGAAATCGTGCTTGTGCCCTACGACGAGGCTTACGAAGAAGGTTTCGAGGACATGCCGCGCCGCGTTCCTGACACCTCTAAAGCCAACCGTCAAATCGGTTTCGCTCCTACCATCGATCTCGAAGGCATTCTGCGGAGCGTGATTGCTTTTCACAGCGGCCAGCCGTCGCCGGATCAGAAAGCAGACGTCGCAGAAGCATGAAAATAAAACCCATACTAGGTGGAAGCAAAACCATCGTCCTGGCGACGGGGACTTTGATTGCGTCTCTCACCGCGCTTTGCTTCGTCCCGCTCCGAGCGATTTCTCAATCGCAAGCAAACTCGCCGCAGAATCCCGTGGAGATCAAAGGTGAGCCGCGGCATCATCCGAAATTTGAAAATGAGTTCGTCCGCATCTGGGATGTGACCGTGCCGGGCGGCGATGCGACGTTGTGGCATGCTCATCGCAACGACAACGTGGTCGTGACGCTGGCGCCGGCCAAACTGCACATCGAAACTCTGGGCCGCGATCCGGTTGATGCCGAGTGGAAGTTCGGCGAGGTCCGATTCAGCAAAGCCACCTACGTGCATCGCGCGATGAACGTCGGCAGCACCCCGTTTCATAATTTGACGATCGAGTTGCTCAAGCCGCCTCCGGTCGGCGGTAATTCGTCCCCACTCCCCAAAGAAGCCGGCCGCGAGCCGATTCTGGAAAACGATCGGGTGCGTGTGTTTCGCGTCTCGCTCGCGCCGGGAGAATCAACGCCGGTCCATAATCATCCACTGCCCGGTTTGTCGGTGGCGCTCGTCGCCGGCGAACTCGAGATAACCACCGAAGGCAGTGCCAAGCCGGACCGCATAACATCAGCTGCCGCCGACGCGCCCTGGCGGCCAGGCCCGGTCACGCATTCGGTGAAGAATATCGGTAAGAGTCGATACGAAGGTGTTGACATCGAATTCAAATAGGTCCGCGGCCGTCGGTCTATTCGTTGCCTGCGCAAACTGCTTGTAGTAATTTTAGTCCGCATCTCCCGCCACACTTGTCAACATTCGAAAGGAGCCCGATATGAGAAGATTGCCTGGAGTGCTAATCGTGGTGCTGGCAGTTTGCGCTGCCGCGTATGCTGCTGTTCCTGACCAGCCGTACATGGAAGCAGCTTTGTCTGATTTGAATAAGGCCAAAGCCGAGTTGGCCGCCGCGATGAAAAACAAAGGCGGCCATCGCGCCACCGCGGCCGAGTTAGTCGAGAAAGCTATCGGACAAGTCAAGGCCGGCATCGCCTATGCGCGTGTCCACAATCACACAAATGTGCACGTGCCCGATCAGCCGCACATGCAAGCGGCGCTGGATGCGCTCAAGAGCGCGCACATGAATCTCGATAAAGCAAACCCCGACAAGGGCGGTCATCGGGGCCGAGCCATCGAGTTGATTAACCGGGCCATTATCGAAGTCAACGCCGGCATGGCTGCCGCTGAAGGCGGACGGTAAAGGCGGCTAAGAGCAGAGGGCAAAGAGCAAAGGGCCAGCAGCCAGGGGCTGAGAGTTCAAGCAGATCTCTTGGCCCTTTGCGCTTTCCCTTGGCTCTTTGCTCTTCGCCCTTTGCGCGTCGCACTTTGCTCTTTGCTCTTTGCACTTTGCTCCTTGCTCTTTGCTCTTTGCAAGGATCATGAAAGCAATCATTTTCAAACAGCACGGCGGACCAGAGGTGCTCGAAATAGCCCAAGTTCCTGATCCGCAAATCAAAGCAAACGAAGTCTTGATTGAAGTGCGCGCTTGTGCGCTGAATCATCTCGACGTGTGGGTGCGCAATGGTTTGCCGGGAATCAAGATTCCGCTGCCGCACATTCTTGGTAATGATATTGCCGGCGTGGTGCGCGAAGTTGGTGAACTGGTGACCTGGGCAGACCAGGGCGATGAAGTGATGGTCCAACCCGGCGTATCATGCGGCCATTGCTCCGAGTGCCTCGCCGGCCGCGACAACATGTGCGACGAGTACGACATCATTGGCTATCGCCGCAATGGCGGCTATGCTGAGCTGGCAGCAGTCCCCGGCGTGAACTTGATCCCCAAACCGAAAGGTTTGAGTTGGGCCGAAGCAGCCGCTTTGCCGCTCGTGACTTTGACCGCGTGGCACATGCTGGTGTCGCGCGCGAACGTGCAACCGGGTGAAGTTGTTCTGGTCCATGCGGCCGGCAGCGGCGTCGGATCAATAGGCATTCAGATTGCCAAACTCCGTGGGGCGCGCGTGATTGCGACTGCGAGTTCGGACGAGAAATTAGCAAAGGCGCGCGAACTCGGCGCCGACGCTGGCGTCAATTAGTCCGCCGATGATTGGCCCAAACAAGTAAAGCAACTGACAAACGGCCGCGGCGTGGACGTTCTGTTCGAGCACCCCGGCGCGGGGACTTGGCCGGGATCGATTTTGTCGCTCAAGAAAGGCGGACGGTTGGTGACGTGCGGCGCGACCAGCGGCTTCGACGCGCGCACCGATCTGCGCCACGTGTTCTATCGGCATCTGACAATTCTGGGATCGATGATGGGATCGAAATCTGATTTGCTCGCGGCAATGAAGTTCATCGCATCGGGACAGATTCGCGCAGTCGTCGATCGGGTGTTGCCCTTGGACGAGGCGCGCAAAGCCCACGAGCTGATGGAAGATCGCGCGCAGTTCGGAAAGTTGGTCTTGACAGTGTCAGAAGCCCGACCGTAAGGGAGGGCCACCCTGGACGAGCTAATTCGTGCCGGAATAACAATGTTCGAAAGTTGCCCTCCCTCACGGTCGGGCTTCTGACATTGCTACGGTTGCGGCGGCAGTAACTCAACGTTGAATCGCTTTTGCAGCTCGGCCATTTGCGCCGGCTCGATCGGGAAGTTCGATCCGGCAATTACTTTCTTCTTTTCATCTGTAGTCACCCAATCAACCACGCCAGGTGCGTTTGTCCTTAGCACCTGAGAATCGTCTGAGGTGAATGCCTTCCCGTCCTTGCGCGTGAAGATCCAAACATTGACGAAGTGTCCGTCGCGAATATATTTCAGGTCGCGCTCGTACTGTGTCGCTGGAGTCGATTCAGGACGGTAAGTCGAAGTGTCGGGCGTCTCGTCGTCTGAAGCAGCGCGGCGATGACATCCGGCGAAAGAAATAACAACCGATATCCATATCAGAGCCAGTGCTATAACTCGTTTTGAACTGTTCACGCTCTTGATTCGTATCCGTCGATTTTCGCTCCGTAAGGAGCGAGATGTTTATAGAGCCGATGTCTAACAAAATCAACCGCTCCGTTGGGAGCGGCATGAGCCCAGTGACTATGCCGCTCCTAAAGGAGCTGATACTGCTTACTCTACTGCCGATCTATAAACATTAAGCGGCTAACGGCGCCAGGGAACCATTCGCGGATGGCCGGCAAGCCGCGCTCCATTAGATTCCTTCACGGCGAATTATCATCATCACCGTTCGATTTGTCTTTGTCATCCTTCTTGTCCTCGGGCGGCGGTTCGGCTTTTTGATCGCGGATGTGCAGCACGCTGCAATCGGAGTCTTCGTAAACCTTGTCGAACCAGCCGCTGCTCAAGGCACGATCGTAAAAATCGTCGTGATCGCTGGTGTTGTCGCTGAAAACCCAACGCGCGCCGAACTTGTCACGAATTAGCGGCCCTGGATCGTCTTCTTTGCCGGTGGTAATACTCACAAACAGATCCGACAGTTGCGAATTCTGATCGTAAAGGTAGCTCGGATCCAAGCCCGAAACGTAAACGTGCGTCGGATCGAAAAACATCAGCCGCGGGAAGTCGTCCCAATCAGTGTTGAAAACCATTTCGCCGGCGGGAATGTTGGCCCGCATCCAGAGCGTGCCTTTCTGATAATAGTCGCGT
>CBFHBI010000396.1:0-4085 GCA_965653755.1 uncultured Blastocatellia bacterium | reverse complement strand
AAAGCGCGGAGGGCACGGGCCAAGGTATCAAGATCACGCAGAATGGCAGCGACACCATTACCGGCAACTTTATCGGGACGGACATCTCCGGCACGCTGGCGGGCGATGATAGCGGCGAGATTTTCTTCGGTAACCAGATCGGCATCCTGATCGACAGCGTTGGCAACAACACGATCGGTGGGCCGGTTACCAACGAAGGGAATGCCACGCTGCGCAACTTGATCTCGGCCAACGGCGAGGAGGGTATAGAGATAGTCGGCGCCAACGGCAGCGACAATAAGATTCAAGGGAACTTCATCGGCACAGACGCGCACGGCGTTTCAATCTTCGATAGCTCCGGCAATTTCAATCCGACGGGTAACTTTGTCGGCGTCAGCATCTACGACGGCTCAAATAACATCGTCGGCAATTCTGAATTCGCTGGCCCAGCCGTCAACGGCGCAGGGAACGTTGTCTCCGGCAACTTCTTGATCGGCGTGGAAATAGCCAGCGGCTCGAATAACTCCGGGCCTACGGGAAACGGCGTCGGCAGTAACATGATCGGAACCGATCTGACGGGTTCACTGCCGCTCGGGACTCTCGTCGGAGACGGCGTGCAGCTCTGTCAGGATTCGCATGGCAATCTGGTGGGCGGCTCCACGAGCGAATACAGCAACGTGATTGCGTTCAACGGCGCGAACGGCGTGAACCTTCTGAGTTCAGCCTTGAGCGGCAACACGATCAGACTGAATTCGATTCACGACAACAGCTTCTTCGGAATCGATCTCAATAACGACCGCTTTACCGATAACGATCCGGGCGATGCCGACACCGGTCCGAACGGGCTGCAGAATTTCCCGACGATCACTGACGCTACAATAGTCTCAGGAAACATCACCATCACCGGCAATCTGAGTTCGACGCCCGGCCAGGGGACGACTTACAAGATCGATTTCTATGCGAACGACACCTGCAACGGCGATCAGCCGGACAACAGTGGACACGGACAGGGACAAACCTATCTTGGCACCGTGATGGCCGACGGCGATGGCACTCCATTCACGCTTGGTCCCGTGCCATTCTCGGGCGGATCCATAATTACAGCTACGGCTACGGATAAGTTCGGTAGCACATCTGAATTCTCGCAATGCTTCGCCGCGGCCACACCGTCCATAATTCAGTTCGCTCAGGCCAACACGAACGACAACGAGACTAATTCAGGTTCGCACACCGTCGACATTGCCGTGTCGCGCACTAACTCGAACAGCGGCGCCGTCGATGTCACCTACACCGTCAGCGACGGCACTGCCACTACCGCCGACAACGATTATTCCATCGCGGAGCCGACGGGGACTCTGCACTGGGACGATGGCGATTCAGCGGCCAAGAACATAACCATCACCGTTAATGGCGATACCAAGAATGAGCCGGACGAAACGGTGAACCTGTCGCTGTCTGCTCCTACGGGCGGCACTCTCGCCGCGCAGACGACGGCGACGCTCACGATTGTCAACGACGATTCGCCGCCGACCGTCTCCATCAACGACGTGTCGCAAGCTGAAGGCAGCGGTGGCGGCACAACTCCGTTCGTCTTCACCGTGACGCTGTCGAATGCGAACTCAACCGGCATCACGGTCAATTACGCGACTGCCGATAACACGGCGAAGGTCAGCGACAACGATTACGCTGCGGCAAGTAGCTCGCTGATAATTCCGGCCAACTCGACTACCGGCCAAATCACCGTGCAGGTCACGGCTGATGACAAGCTCGAGCCGGACGAAACATTCTTTGTGAATCTGATAAGCACGGACGTCGGTACGATCACGCGCTCGCAGGGCATCGGCACGATTCAAAACGATGACGGCGGTCCAATATTCTCGATCCAAAACTTGACCGCCAACGAAGGCAACACCGGCCAGACTGATTTCGTTTTCACGGTCACGAAGACCGGCACGACCGGCGAACGCGCGCGCGTCGATTTCGCGACCGCCGACGGCACGGCCAATCCCGCGACTGGCGGAGTAAGCTGCGGCGGTTCGGTCGATTACATTTCGCAAACCGGAACGCTCACGTTTATGCCGGCGGAAACGACCAAGACAATCACCATCAAAGTTTGCGGCGATAACGCGTTTGAGCCGGACGAGACTTTCTTCGTGAATTTGTCTAACCCGGTGAATGCGTCGATTGGCACAAACCAGGCGCTCGGCACGATTACGAACGACGATTCTCCAACGATTAGCGGTCACATCGGTTACTGCATCACGCCCAGCGTCAATATTCCGGGTGTGACTCTCAACGTCACCGGCTCGCAGACCACCTCAACGACAACCCATGGATCAGGCGATGACAGCATCGCGCTCCCCCACGGTGGCAATTCCACCTGGACGCCAGGCAAGTCTGCGCTCGCTCCGGGCACAGCGGGCATCGACACGGCTGATGTGATTGCGGCGCAAAGGCAATTCCTGGGGATGAGTTCACCGTTAACCGGCTGCGCTCTGAGTGCCGCTGACGGGACGCAGGATTCATCGGTAGATACTTTGGATGTAATTGCAATTCAGCGCTTCTTCCTTGGGCTCAACTCCGGCACTGGGCACGTGGGTGAGTGGAGATTCAACCCCGCCAATCGGCAATATTCAAATCTGTCTGCGAATCAAACGTCGCAAAATTACGCTGCCATCGTTTTGGGCGACATCAACGGCGATTTCGCGCCCGGGTCACCGGCGCCGACCGCAAGACGTGATAACGACTCTGCCGCCAATCCGCTTAATCCATCAACGGTGGCCACCGTATCTTTGCCAATCGCCAACATCAGCACGAATGTCAGTAACTTCACGCTGCCGGTAACTACCAGCAACATCAACTCGAGTGACAATTTGATTGGGTTCCAGGGCGACTTTACTTTCGATTCATCCGTCGTTGGTTTCCAGGCGACTCCGGCATCCCCGGCGGGTTTGACCGCGACCAATTGGAATGTCACCGGAAACGTTCTCGGATCGGGAACGATCAAGACGCTGCGCATCTCGGCGTTCACAACTTCGAATCCGCCCGCGGTGCTATCGGGTTCCGGCACCTTGTTCAATTTGAATTTCACGCGCGTCGGTAACGCAGGCGCGAACACTCTGCTGCAGTGGGCTGCCTCACCGAATAACTTCGTGTTCATTGAGGGGAGCAGCCTGAACAAACAAGCGCCGACCAGCACGCCCGATGGCAGCATCAGCATCGTTGGACCAACAGCGTCGAATGGCACCGTCGGTGGACAGATTCTCGACAATAACGGCAAGCCCGTCGAAGGCGCTGCGGTGCGCATGAGCGGCACCGAAGATCGGCTCACGATCACAGACGCGCAGGGCAACTATCATTTCGATAATGTCGAGACCAACGGCTTCTACGCCGTGACACCGTCGCGCGCAAACTTCAGTTTCAGTCCGTCGCAAAGAAGCTTTAGCCAACTGGGCGATCACACCGAAGCGACGTTCACTGGTAATGCTATTAACACTGGTTTGAATCCGCTGGACACGACTGAATACTTCGTGCGTCAGCAATATGTCGATTTCCTCGGACGCGAGCCGGATGAATCGGGATTCAACTTCTGGGTGAACAATATCGAGTCGTGCGGAGCCGATGCAGCCTGCCGCGAAGTCAAACGAGTCGACACTTCAGCCGCTTTCTTCCTGTCGATCGAATTCCAGCAGACTGGATATCTGGTCTATCGAACTTACGAAGCTGCCTATGGAGACTTGAGTGGCGCTCCGGTGCCGATCAATCTGGCCCAGTTCATCCCCGACACGCGCGAGATTGCGAATGGCGTAGTCGTGCTGCAGAGCGGCTGGCAGCAAAAGCTCGAATCGAACAAGCAAGCCTTTATGAACGAGTTTGTGCGACGTTCGCGATTCGCCGGCGCATATCCAACGACAATGACACCGGCGCAATTCGTGGACAGGCTGTTCGCCAACGCTCACCTTGATTTAACCGATCCCGATCATGCGGCGTGTCTGGCTGAATTCGGCACGGCCTCTGATACTGCCGACCTGTCGGCTCGGGCCCGGGTCGTCCGCCGCGTCGCCGAACGCGCCGGTGAGCTGGTCGAGCGACGAGCCCGTCGCGGT
>CBFHBI010000395.1:0-4085 GCA_965653755.1 uncultured Blastocatellia bacterium | reverse complement strand
CCCAAGCTTGAAGATTTTTATGCGCGATCTGATATTACTGGCCGCCATCGTCAGCGCGCACGTGATCATGCTGGCGATGCACACAACGATCACCGAGCGCACGCGCGAGATCGGAATTCTCAAAGCGATGGGCGCTTCGCGCAGCTACATCATCAGCGAGATTGAACGCGAAGCACTGTTGATTAGTTTCCTGGGCTTGGTAGTTGGTTTCGCGCTATCGTGGTTGGCGGGTTTCGGAATTCACAAAGTTACCAGTTTAGTTTTTGCGTTTAGTGCGAAGTGGGCCCTGGCTGCCGCAGCAATTGGAATTCTGGGCGGCGCGCTCGGCGCATTTTATCCGGCAGCCCGCGCCGCCAATCTCGATCCGGTGAACGCTCTGGCATATGAATAGCGGTACGCATGCCTGTGGCATGCCGGCGCGCCCGCGGCGTGCGCACCAAGAATGGCAACCATCTTAAAAGCTGACAATCTCGAAAAGATTTATCGCGTTGGCAAGGTCGATGTGCCGGCTTTGCGCGGCGTCTCCCTTTCCGTGCAAGAAGGCGAATTCATCGCGATCATGGGACCGTCCGGCTGTGGCAAATCAACCATGCTGCATTTGCTGGGCGGACTGCTGACGCCCACGAAAGGCCGGATCGTCATTGACGGCGAAGATTTGACGGCCGCATCAGATGCAAAACGCACTGACATTCGGCGGCGGAAAATCGGATTTGTTTTTCAACGCTTTAATCTTTTTCCGACTCTGACGGCGGAAGGCAATCTCCGGCTGGCGGAGCGCATTCATGGCAACGGCGCAGACGATCCAGATCGCCGGCACGAGATTCTCAGAATGTTGCGCCTGGAAGATAAAATGCATCACAAGCCGCTGGAGTTGTCGGGCGGCGAGCAACAGCGTGTGGCGCTCGCCCGCGCGGTTGTGAATCGGCCGGCAATTGTTTTGGCTGACGAGCCGACAGGAAATCTCGACTCTGAGAACTCGGAAATCGTCTTAAAGATGTTTCGCGAGCTAAACGATCGATTCAATCAGACAATCGTAATGATCACGCACAATCCCGAGGCAGCCGCTGCCTGTCAGCGAATCATCCAAATGCGTGACGGTCATATCGTCTAACCTCAGGGATCGACCAATCCTTTAGAAAAGCGACATGGGATTTCTCGCAGACAGTGCAAAAAAAGTTGTCTTTTGGAACTATTCGCGGACATCGTGGCAGTGGGATGTGCTGTGCGTGTTGATCCTTGCTTTTATTTTTCTTACGCCAAAGAGCTGGTTTGTGAGCCATCCGCCCATCCAAACCGCGGTGATTTTGGCCGAGGATGTTGTTGATAAAAGGGAAGATAGCCCGGAAATCGCCCAGCGCGCCAAGCAACAGCTCAACCGGGCCAACGGCCAGGTGGTTTTGCCAATCCGGGTCCGGCGCGACCACGGCAAGGTCATTGCATATGAGGTTGACATCCGATGATCATGCTTTATAATTCACAGATTAATTTACCGTGAGTCGCATCGGTTGAAGCGTACTCACGGTTTTGCATAAGGGGGCCCGCAGGGGCCTTAAGTTTTAAGACAGGAGCTATTATGAAAAAACTCGTTCCCCCGACAGTCGTTGCGCTGGTGTTGGCGTCATTCGTGGCGATTCCGCTTCCGGCCGCAAACGCGCAGGCCGGAATAGTAAGTTCCGTGCTTACGAAGATGGACCGGCAGAAACAAAGTCTGCGGACCTTGAGTGCAGACATCAGCATGGAGAAATATAACTCGCAACTCCGCGATTCGGATAAATACTACGGAACGATCCGCTATATTCCAGCGGGTGGCCGGACAGCATCGTTTGTGCGCCTTGATTGGAGTAAGCCGCAAAAGGAGGTTCTGGTGGTCGCCAATGGCGCCTACGTACTTTATCGTCCGCGATTAAACCAGGCCCTCGTCGGTAACACGACGGCAGTCAAAAGCAAGACCGATAACGATGTGCTGGCGCTCCTGAATATGTCCGCTGCGCAGCTTCGTGCGCGCTTCGGCGATTTTCAGGATACTTACGACGAAACCATCTGGGGTGGTGTTCATACAACACACCTCAAAGCAGTTCCGAAGAGCGCGGCGAGCTATAAGTACATCGAGCTGTGGGTCGATGACAGCGGTCTGCCGGTGCAAACAAAGATGGTCGAGAAGAACGACGATTCGACGACCATGCGCCTGAGCAATGTTTCGAAGAACGAAAACATCGACAAGAGCATCTTCGATTTGAAGCTTGACTCAAGTGTTAAGCGAATCAAAGGCTAGTTCCTAACATCGCGCTTTCTGTTAAGGGCTTCGGGCAACTGAAGCCCTTCGTTTTTGTAGCGCGAATTGTCACTTTGCAACTGGTTAATCGTGGACGCAAGCTAACAGCTTGCGCTACTCCGTGACCTCAGAATATTCTTTCCCAATCAAACGCCGTGCGGCCGACAACTTTTCTCAGGCTCAAACTTCGCGAAGCAGCGTTCATCTCCAAGGCGCTGTTGTCCACGAATCATGTCGTGCTGGCGCACATCATTCCGATGCGGCGCTGCAATCTTGCCTGTGGTTATTGCAACGAATACGATCAGGTCTCCAAGCCCGTGCCGCTCGAGGTGATGAAGCAGCGCCTCGACAAGCTGGCGGAACTCGGCACTTCAGTCGTTACGATTTCCGGCGGTGAGCCGATGATGCATCCCGAATTGGATCAAATCATCAAGCACATTCGTTCGCACGGAATGATCGCGGGATTGATTTCCAACGGCTATTACTTCACACCCGATCGCATCAAGCGCCTGAATGAAGTCGGCCTCGAATATCTTCAGATAAGCATCGACAATGTCGAGCCCGACGAAGTGTCGCGCAAGAGTTTGCGAGTGCTCGATAAGAAGCTGCGCTTTCTCGCTCAGCACGCCGACTTTCACATCAACATCAATTCGGTGATTGGCGGCGGCATCAAAAACCCCGAGGATGCTTTGGCGGTCGCGCAACGCGCCGTCGAACTTGGTTTCTCGACCACGGTGGGGGTGATTCACGACGAAGACGGCACGCTGAAGCCGCTCACGCAAAAAGAGAAAGACATCTTTCACGCGGTGAAGAAACTCGGCAACAAAGATCACGCGCGCCTGAATTGGTTCCAGGACACGATCGCCGAAGGCAAACCTTACGAATGGCGCTGTCGTTCAGGCTCGCGCTACCTCTACATCTGCGAAGAAGGCAAAGTGCACTGGTGCTCGCAGCAGCGCGGTTATCCCGGCATTCCGCTTGACGAATACACGATGGAAGACTTCAAGCGCGAATACAAAACCGAGAAATGGTGCGCGCCCACCTGCACGATTCAATGCGTGCATCAGGTTGGCATCCTCGACAACTGGCGCGACCCGCAAATGTCCGAAGCTGAATTGCGAAAAGAGAAAGCGAAGAAAGATAAGGAGCGTCTGGGACGGGCGCTGCGAGCGGACTAAACCGTTTCGTGAATGTCTCCCTCAACTTTGTAAAGCGTCACCGAACTGGACAAGCCCAAGCCCGACAGTCTGCCGGCCATAATCACGATCGTCTCGCCCAGTTCAACCAAGTCGGCTTGCAGCAGCGCCAGCTCGCCAACTTTCAAGAGTTCCTCGGTGCTCTTTGATGGCGTTGTCAAAACAGATTCGACGCCCCAAATCAATGACAGTTCGTTCATCACTTCATGCGATGAGGTAAGTGCCACGATTCTTTGATCGGGACGCAGTGCTGAGAGGCGCCGAGCCATCAACCCGGATTCCGTAAACACTGCGATGATGCGCGTGTTCATTTCATCGGCGGCAAAGGCGGCGGCTTCGCACAACGCACGGCTGACACGGCCACTTTGCCGGCCCACCAGTCGCTCGAAGATCGATCTTTCGGTATGGCGAGTTTCGGCCGTCTCGATGATACGTGCCATGGTCGCAACCGCGGCTACGGGATAATTGCCCGTCGCCGTTTCGCCGGACAGCATCACGCCGTCCGATCCATCCCAGACCGCGTTGGCCACATCGGTGGCTTCGGCGCGGGTGGGCCGCGGACTTGAAACCATCGACTGCAGCATCTGCGTCGCAGTAATTACCAGTTTGCCGGCGGC
>CBFHBI010000394.1:0-4086 GCA_965653755.1 uncultured Blastocatellia bacterium | reverse complement strand
CGTGATGTCCGCGCCGGCGCGCAGAGTGTGTTCGTCCGGATTCAACTGCGCTTCGATGTGATAGTTCGTGACATCGAACTTGGAACCAGCCGCAGGCTGAGCGCCAGCCGATGAGACACCAAACAAAGTAAGAGCTAAAGCGGCGATGCTAAGAGAGAGCGATCTTCGTGTCAGCATAGTAATCTTGCGTAACAGTATATTTCGCCTTGTCGTTGGACAGCCAGCCGGAGAGGCACGCGGCGTTCGATGTCCGGCTCCGCGTCTTGCGGCAAGCCAATCGCGCCGGCCACCTTTGAGCAACTTTGGGCGCGATCTTGGATGGCTGAAAGGTCTCGGCGGTTGGCTGATTTTATGGGCAAAAGTTGTTGGCTTGGGCGCAATCGCAGCTGACTTAGGTTACCCGTGAGACCAGCTACTAAACTCCTGAACGAATGGAGGATTAACCAAGTTAAGGCTGCGAATTCAACTCACAGCCTTTGTGCTGAAACCTTCGGCGCTTTTGACTCGAATTAAACGATATGAAAACAACCATTCTCAAAATCGCGGCGATTTTATTGTCGGCTTGCGCATCATTGGTCCTGGCGCCGGGAGGGGTCGGTGTAGCGATCGACTCGCAACCTCGAGCCAGCGCGACGATCTCGCTCGCTGAGAAGCCAGTCGAACAAGTTTTCAAAAACATCAAAGTATTGAACGGCATGCCTCAGTCGCAACTTTATCCGACGATGAGGTTCATGGCGGCCTCGTTAGATTTCGGGTGCGGCAGCTGTCATGTAATTAAGGATGGCCGCATTGATCCCGCGCTTGACGATAAGCCGGAGAAGCAAACCGCGCGGCAGATGATCAAAATGGTTATGGAGCTAAACAAGAATCTCGGACGCGGAGATACAGTCGTAACTTGCTACACCTGTCACCGAGGCAACAGCACGCCACAACGTGCGCCGGTTTTGCCTTTAACACAACCTTCATCGCGGACTGGTGCTACCGTTTCGACGGCGGCGCCGTCGGTGGACGAGATCCTAAATAAGTATTTCGTTGCCATCGGCGGCAAAGCGGCAGCCGATCAGATTCGGAGTTGCGTGCTTAAAGGAACTACGACGACAGCAATTGGCCAAACCGTGCCTTACGAAGCTGAAACTGCGACGCCGGACAAAGGGCATGAAAGCTTTGCCATTCAAGACGAAACGGGACGTTGCGGCGGCGACTCTCGCTGCGAGTACGCGCGCGTCATCAACGGACAGCAGGGATGGTTGAAGAGCGGCGGCGGCGTGCAGGAATTGATGGGCGAGCAGTTTGGCGATCAGAAACTGTCTTTTCCGATGTTCGCTATTCTCAAACTGAAAGATCAATATTCCGACTTCCGAGTTGCCGGCCGCGAGCAGATCAACGACGCGCAGGTTTACGTCGTGAACGCAACGCGACTGGACGGCAAATCAGAACGTCTATATTTCGACGTTGAGACTGGGTTGCTGAGACGGCGCGTCGGCTACCTGCGCACGCTCATTGCAACTATCCCACAGCAAACTGACTACGAAAATTATCGCGCAGTCGACGGGGTCAAGCTGCCTTTTAAGATCACAACTTCATACGTTGATCCCGGGAGCCGCCCGATTGTCCGCGAGTTCACCGAGATCAAATTGAATGTTCCAACTCCCGATGCGAAGTTCGAGAAGCCTCGGTAATGTTTTAGTACTGGTCCGGATGGTGACAGGCTAAGCTACACGGATTCGAATCTCCACAATGATCGTTCGACGGTTGCGATACGATTCATGTTATTGAGACTTGATGCGCTTGAATGAACTCGCACAACAAAGGATCGCCGTCGATAGATTTCACCCGGGCAAATTCCCCCGCCGCCTTCTCAATTTAAGTATCTTTTGTCCATCGAAAAATTCATTGACAATCTTCGGCGTGAGAAGCTACATTCCCGCAGTTTTCGATGCTGTTCAGCCATCAATTGAGTTGCATTCGTGAGAAATCTCGATCGTTAGCGTCAGCCCATTTCTTGAACCCCAAAACTTGAAGGAGAGTTCGCATCGTGAAATATCCCGACTATTTTCATTCAGGCTGAAGTGTGCCTTTTTGGGTTTTCCGTCCTTAGATTCTGCGCCTTGGAATTTTTCTTCTCCCGTCCGGTTGGTTGTCACGGTAAGACGTGTCTGGTAGCTCGATTTAGATCAAAGGTGAACAATGAAAGGTCTGCCCCCGACCCGAAAGCCGAGTTGCGATCGGCTTCGGCGCGCCAGCGCCGACAAAATTCTGATACCGGCCAAAGGTTTCAAAATTATCGACTGCGGCTTAGCACAAGCGCTAGGCGAGGACATCTTGCCCAGAGCCGTTGCTTTAAGACAGATTAATGTCGTTTCTGCGTAGCTCATCAATTAGTCGTTATTTCTTGCCCGCGCTCTTCTTGTTCGTTTCAGCGAACTTAGAGACTCATGCCCAGCTTCGCTTTGATTCGTGGACGACTGAGAATGGTCTCCCACAGGCGTCAGTCAATGCGATTCTGCAAACGCGTGACGGATTTCTATGGCTGGCGACCTTTGGGGGTTTGGTGCGCTATGACGGCTTACGATTCCAGGTCTTCAACTCCGGTAACACGAAAGGATTGGAGACCAGCCGATTCGTGGATCTGTATGAAGACCGCGACGGCGCGCTCTGGATATCGCCGGAACAAAAAGGATTGGCCAGATATAAAAATGGAGTTTTCACCACGTATTCAATTCAACAGGGCGTGCCTTTGGGCCTAATTCGTATGCGTGAGGACGGAAACGGAAACCTCTTGGCCAATGTCAATGCCGGTGGCACAAACTTTTATGTGCGATGGACCGGCGAGAAGTTTGTACCCTTTCCGCGCCCAGCATGGGAGCCGGATGCTGTCTATGCGTTTACCCAGAACAGTTTTTGGTATCAGGAGAATTCGCGCTTGCGTAAGTTTGAGAACGGGCGAATAACGGTTGATTACCCCTTCGAGCTTCCGGTCAGAAGACTCTTTGAAGACACAGACAAACGGGCATGGATCGCGGCGGAGCGCACCAACTCACTTTACCTGCTGGCCGATAACCATCTGACTACTTATACAACCAAAGACGGGTTGTTCGACTACCGGTTTCTTAACGCTCTTGAAGATCGACAGAAACGAATGTGGTTCGGCTCGAATGGGGGACTGACTCTGTTCAAAGACGGTAAGTTCACGAACTACACCGCCGCTGACGGGCTGACACCCGGGGTCGCGGTCGCGATTTACCAGGACCGCGAGGGAACCATCTGGGTCGCTACGTCGGGTGGACTGACGCGCGTTACTGAGCGAGCTATCGCCGCGTATTCCGCGCTCGACGGCATCGCCGGTGACAACGTCTATCCCATCTATGAGGACCATACCGGAAAAATCTGGATCGGCTCGTGGTTGGGATTGAGTCAGTATGAAAAGGGAGCGTTTCGAAATGTGGGCAAAGATCTCGGGCTGGCGAACTCGAGGATAACTTCATTCTACGAAGACCGTGAGGGAAATTTTTGGATCGGGACGTTGACGGAAGGGATCTATCGAATCACCAACGGCCAGGTGAAAATTTATTCCGCCACAGAGTTGCATGGCTCTCAAGTGCGCGCGATTTGTGAAGACGCGCACGGAGACATTTGGTTCAGTGTAGATGGCGGGCTGGTCGAATATAAAAATGGATCGTGGACGCATTATGAAGACCCTTCGTTTTCGGGACAGATTTACGCGTTGCATGCGGATGCCGAAGGAGCGCTCTGGATCGGAAATGACGCGGGGCTGATAGTTTACCGAGACGGAGTGTTCCACCCGCTGACGGGAAAAGACGGTTTTGCAGGAGGCATGGTCCGATCGATAGCCGAAGACAGCGACGGCGCGCTTTGGATTGGAATGTATGACAGTGGCTTGTATCGCCTGAAAGCAGGGAGATTCACGCACTACACCACCAATGAAGGCTTGTTCGACAATGGCGCCTTTCAGATCCTGGAGGACAATCAAGGATACTTTTGGATTAGCTGTAATCTGGGCATTTATCGGATCAGAAAATCAGAACTGAACGATTATGCCGACGGAAAAATCAAAAGCGTCAAATC
>CBFHBI010000393.1:0-4092 GCA_965653755.1 uncultured Blastocatellia bacterium | reverse complement strand
CGGCTCGATAAAGCTGCAGGTGTTGATCACCAACACTTCGGCCTCGTCGGCGTGCGGTGTCAACTCATACCCTTCGCGCGCAAGGATACCCATCATCACCTCGCTATCGACGAGGTTCTTTGGACAACCCAAACTGATAAATCCGACCTTGTTCATAAAACCTTCATCCGCTCTGATTCAATGCGTCTTAATCTGATGATCAGAAACCGCCCATTCGGCTAGTGGTACAGATTGGCTTAGTTCCCTCTCCCTCTGGGAGAGGGTTAGGGTGAGGGCCTACGACGCGTCAGCCTTTTCCTCTTTGTCCAGCGCGAGGCGGAGCCTCGCGCTGCCAATTTTTAGACGGGGCACATCCCGCTATGCTTCGCACCCTCACCCCAGCCCTCTCCCAGAGGAAGAGGGAGCAATCTGTACCAGCTTCACGGACTAGGCACGTTTCTCCAGACGCGCCAAGGCGTTTTCGATCTTATCGCGATCGGCCGCCGTCAGATTTTCATGTCCGAAGCGCACACGATTGTACGCGGCGGTAATCGCGTCCGCTTCGCTGATGCCGCATGTGGCTGCAAACTCCAGCGGCGTCTGGTACAGCTCGCGCTTGATTCCTCGTTTCTCAAGCACCTTAAGTAATCGCGCATAGAAATCAACCCGACTTGTTTCAACCTTCGGCCTCGTCTGCCACACACGCAATCCCTGCCGCCAACCAAACCGCCGTACCCGGCGATTGAAAAAGAAAGCAGCGATCAAGACCGATAACAGGCCCGCAACAAAGAGTATTGGTTTGCTGAATCTCGGAAATGCATTACGGGCCGTTTCGAGCTCGCTCAGCGAACCACTCTGCAGGTCAAACAACTTCTTACGAAACGAGCTGACGAGCGAGCGTTGCTCATCTTTGTCGTAACCGACCACGTACTGAAACCACATCAGCTCGAGCGCTTCCGAATATTTGCTCAACGCACCCGCCAAGCCCGTGCGCTCGTGCGACGTGCGACCGGCGGGTGGCGTCGGATCGAACGTCACCCACGAATTCGTTTGCGGAAAATAAACTTCGACCCAGGAATGCGCATCACTCTGACGCACCGTGAACGCACCGGCCGCCGTGTTGTACTCCCCAGGAAGAAAGCCGTTGACGACTCGAGTCGCAATTCCCTGCGTTCGCAACATCACCGCCAACGCCGTCGCGAAATATTCACAGTGGCCCTGCTTTACGTTGAAAAGGAAATCGGCAAGTGGGTCCACGCCGCCGGCTTTCAGCTCCAGCGTGTACTCATAGTTGTCGCGCAGATGCGATTCGACTGCGCGAGTCGCGTCATACCAGGTGCGCGCGCCGCTCTTTTGAATAATGTCCCGGGTCAATAGCCCGATCCGCGGATCGAGATTGACCGGAAGTTCAAGATATCGCGCCCACTCAGCCGGGTACTGCATCCGATCGGCACGCAAAGCGTTAACGCTGGGCTGCGAAGTATCGGAATATGCCCGGTAAACAAGCCGCTTGTCCCCATGAAACCCAGCCTGCAGCGCGCTTTCCGAATCGACGTTGATTGCGTGCAACTCAGCTTGCAAGGCAACCGCGCGCGGCGCGACGAAGATGACGGGTGTATCGACTGGCTCGATGATGAAGGTTTGCGCAGTCAAGCGGGACACATCTTCAGTGGTGCCCAGTTTAAAAAATCCGCTTTCGCTGTCCCTTCGCTGCACCCGCGCCGCCGTGCTCGATTTCCTCCACGCCTTCCCATTGAAGTCATCCAATGCCACGCCGCGCCAGCGTAAGTCGGATGCGCGTGCGCCGCCGAGATTTTCAATGCGCACGTGCATAAAGATTTCATCGCTCGCTTTCAATTCGCCGATCTGGCCCAGCACGACATTGTCTGAAAAGCCAATGAAACCAGAAACACCCTTACCGCCACGTCGCAGTGCGCCTGAAGCTGTGCGCGGCGCGATCAGAAAGAACGGGAGGGCGAGCGCGACAATTAACACCAGTAATCCGATGGAGACTAGTGGCAGGCGCCGCGTCTCGAGATATTTGCGGGTCCATAAACGCATCGGCAGTTTATGAAAGAGCCTCGCATCAGGCGGCACCAGCAGACGTGTCTGCAGCGCTGAGACTTTGCGTCGCGCCTTCTGCATCTCAAAGGCAATGACTGTGGACAATGCGCAGAACAGGTAGAGAATCAGCACCAGCAGAAACATTGGACTGGCAGAAAGACCGGCGGCGAGCAACACAGTGAAGAAAGAAATCAAGTAAAGAAAAAACCAATCGCGATCCGCTTTCCGCTGCAGCAGCTTCACGGCAGACAGAAAAACAATCATGTGAGCGAGTACCGCCACTTCCACCCCACCGCCTCGCAGGCTGTCATTAAACGATCCCCCTTTTCCAAACTCGTCCAGCAGAGCCGGCGTGAACACGCGCCAATCAAAATAGAAAACAGGAATCGACGAGAGAATAATTGCCAGCGCGATTCGCTCGCTCAACTGGCAACGCGTGCCTTCGAGTCGAAACGCCACAGCCAGGACGAGGGCAAACGCGGCTACTAACCAAAAGCCGACACCGCCAGATACAAACAAAGCCACCGCCGCCGCGGCGATGGTGGCGTAAGAAGCCAGACGGAAGTAATTAGAGAAATCCATTAGCCTGCCAAGTTTAACTTAATTACTCAATCACGCCTAAAGAGTGACCTTGCACTAGTTCGCACCTGGCCATTGACTGAATATCGACGGCTCAAGATAATGCGCCGGCTCATATTACTCAGTCTCGCATCTCCGCTTGCAAAGGAGGAGTCCCACATGTCTGCCGATTTCACTTGCAGTAAGTGTCCCACTAAAAACCTGCGACTTTCGGTGACGGCAGCATTAATTATCGCGGCTGCTCAATCATTAGTCGTCGCCCAGCGGAAACATGTTCCTCCTGGCGGCCGAGTTGCAGTTGTAGTTGACGCGCGGCTTGGCGCGTTGCGGTCGATGCCCACTTTGAACGCGCCGTTGGTAAGACGGTTGGGCCGCGGTAGCCTCGTGTCGATTCGTGGAAGTCAACGAAACAGTGATGGTCTCTTATTTCACCATGTCGCGATCAATCGGCGCACGATGGGCTGGATTCAAAGCGAAGCAGTGATTGCCAGTTGGCGATCAAATGATGACGAGCGACTGATTCATCTAATCAACGGCCCGGATGAATTTGAACGAGCAGCACGCGCAAAGATCTTCCTCGACACGTTTCCGCGTTCGCCTCTGCGCCCGACAGTTCTGCTGCTCTACAGCCGCGCCGCGGAAGAAGCCGCGGAGCAGTTGACGCGCTCAGCTCAACGCCAATTCACGCGCAACGAGATACCAGAGAACGGCGCGCCGCTGTTCAGCTACTTCCTCAACTTCAATGGTCTCGATCGCTACAACCGGCAGGGCGTGAAGTTCGTCTTCGACGAGTCAACGAAGACGTTTCATTACGACGGCGCCGCCCTGCGCGAAATCCTGCGTCGCTACCCGCAAAGCAAGGAAGCCGACGATGCGCGCAAGATGCTGGCGAAACTGGACGCGATTAAGACAAAGAAGTAGAGTCCGTACCAGTACTTGGCGCTGTAGCGTTGTTTTAGGCGGCTGGATTCTCACTTAGTGACGCACTTCTGTGATGACTCTCTCAACCCCCAAAGTCTCATTGGGTAGTAAATGCTCGCTGGCATTGATAGTAACCGCACTTGGCCTCATGACCGCGTGTCACAAAAGACAGACAAACTACTTTCCGATTTCGGGTAATTCCGAATGGAGCTGGGCTTACACACACGAAAGGATCGGTCTTCCGACACAGAATGGCACACTAACAACACGGGTTGCCGGCACTGTAACAGTTGGCGGTAAGACTTACTTCAAACTCGTCACCCGTTTGACGGGCATAGGTGATGCCAGCGAAGTCATCGACTATTACCGCTCGGCCCCAGAGGGTACATTCGCTCTGGCATCAGACTACAAAACTCGCGGCGAACAACTCTATCGCCCCGCTGACTTAACAGCCGGACGTTCATGGTCATACGGCGAATCAAGCGGCATCTTTAATTACAAGGTCGAAGGAACTGAGGCGATCGAAGTGGGCGGGGCAAAATATCCTAA
>CBFHBI010000392.1:0-4093 GCA_965653755.1 uncultured Blastocatellia bacterium | reverse complement strand
GTGCGCAGTTGGCCGCGTTGATTAAAAGTTCGCCACCGGCTGACGTTGCCGCAGCCGCGAACGCGCTCGATACCAAGCTGGCGACAGTCGGCGGCGTGCAGCGCGGTGGTCGCGGTGGTGGCGGAGGCGGTGGATTCGCCGCTCGACTGCCCGGCAGCCTTTTGGCCTTCACTGCGATCAATAATCTATTCAACTCAGTGCTGGGCCCGCTCACTCAGAACGGCATCGACATGGCGCCCACCAAAGCTGAGATCGATACGTGGGAATCGGGGTGCAACGAATTCACAGCACCGGCGAAGGCGTGGAAGGCAATGCTCTCAACAGACCTGGTAGCCTTCAACACTCTGCTAACGAATAATAAGCTGCCGCCGCTAAAGCTCACCCCAACCGCCGTCACGTTACCTGCGTCCTGCAAGCTGGTCTTGCCGGCTGCGACCGCACGAGGTAAGTAGAGGAGCGTTTGCAGTCGTACGTCGCTTAGAAGAACGATTCTTTTAGGAATAAAAAACCCGCGAGTCCCACGCTCGCGGGTTTTTTGATGGAACATGGTGCCCGCTAGTAGATTCGAACTACTGACCCCTCGCGTGTGAAGCGAGTGCTCTACCGCTGAGCCAAGCGGGCGATGATTTCCTTTGAGTCAACCTTTACGGCAATTGTACGAGGCGACCGTAACCGTGAATCTCACCGCGACTACGGCATGTTATCCGATCGTCTTCGCTTGTGCCAGCGGTAAACGCTCTCCGAGAATCTTTCAGATTGCTCGCCTCTCATCGAATGGAGCGACAAAAAAATCTAGGTTGACTCGAGCGCTTCTTCCCAAAGTTCGATCTTGTTGCCGTCCGGGTCGATCACCCATGCGAATTTCCCAAATTCATAGTCTTCGCTTTTATCAATTGCTACGCCCTTCGATTGGAGATGCGCCAGAGTTTCCGCCATGCTTTTTACGCGGTAATTGATCTGGCCCGTGCGCGGCGCGCCGGTAATGTCGCTTACGGAAGAAAGAATCGCCCACGCGGTCGTTCTCTTAATCGAGTCATCCGCGAGATCCCGGTATTCAAAGGTTGCATAGAAAGATTTGTGGTCCGGGCTCTCCTGGACATTGATGCCGAGGTTGTCGCGATACCAATCCGCCAATCGCTTCGGATTGTTTGAGAACAGAAACGCTCCGCCGATGCCGTCGATTAGGTCCATGCTTATTTCCCCCAAATAGCAACTTCGTTGCCGTCCGGATCGTGAAAGTGCGCAAACTGGCCCTGGTCCGGATCTTTTTCGATCTTATCAGGCGCAAGTCCTTTACTCTTCAAGGCCGACAAGCTCGCGTCGAAATTTTCGACACGATATACGACTGAAACACTCGCCGAACATTTCTGCGGCGCATCAGCTTTTTTAGGATGAATGCCAAAGGCAAACAGGCCGGCGGCCGTGTCGAGTTTGCCGTAATATCCGCCCTTATACTCCTTCAGCTCGATTCCGAACCGCGAATACCAGTCGGCGAGGACCTTCGCGTCCTGGCAGGGGTTGATCGAAATTGCGCCAACATACAGTATTTTCGACGGAGGCGTTTGGGAAAACGCTGAGATCGAAAGAAAAATCAGTGGGATCACCAGATACAGTTTTCGGAACGCAGCCATCACCGTCATAGTTTTCATCTTAGCTCCTCTTAAACCGGTAAATCGTAGTGGTGTGATAGCGCGCACCTCTTCTTAGCACAGTCGTTGGGAACTTTGGTTGGTTTGGCGAGTCGGGATAGTGCTGCGTCTCTAAACAAAAGCCAAACCGTTGTTGATAGACTTTCCCGTCTTTGCCCTTGAGCGTGCCATCAAGATAATTGCCGGTGTAGAATTGGACCCCTGGCTCTGTGGTCCAAACCTCCATCACGCGTCCGCTGGTTGGTTCATAAGCTCGCGCCGCCAAACGCAGCATTCCCATCTTGCCATTCAGCACAAAGTTGTGGTCGTAGCCTTTGCCTAACTTCAACTGGTCGTAGTCATCGTTTATGCGCGCGCCAATTGCCGTCGCGCGCGTGAAGTCGAATGGAGTGCCCCGCACACTGCGCAGTTCGCCGGTCGGAATGGAGCCTGCGTCTGTCGGCGTGAAACGGGCGGCGTTGATGAAGAGTTGATGATTCAGGATGTCGCCGTTGCCCTGGCCCGCAAGATTGAAATACGAGTGATGCGTGAGATTGATAACCGTGTCTTTGTCGGTCGTTGCCGAGTAATCAATCTTTAATTCATTCGCGTTCGTGAGAGTGTAAACTACTTTCACCGACAGATTTCCGGGATATCCTTCCTCGCCGTCTTTGCTCAAGTAGGTCAATTGCAACGCAGCACCATTAGCGAGTTTTAGGGGCTTCGCGGTCCAGACAACCTTGTCGACACCTTTGATGCCGCCGTGCAGATGGTTTGCGCCGTTGTTGACGGCCAGCGTGTATTCGTGGCCATCGAGCGTGAAGCGGCCTTTCGCGATCCGATTTCCGTAGCGGCCAATGAGCGCGCCAAAGTGCGGCGCGTTGGTTAAGTACGGATCGAGTTGGTCGAAGCCAAGCACCACGTCGTCGAGTTGGCCTCGACGATCCGGCACTTTCAGAGAAGTCACGATGCCGCCGTAGTTGGTGATTTTCACTTCGGCGCCGCCGCGGTTTGTCAGCGTATAGATATCGACGCTTTGGCCGTCGGCTGTCTTGCCGAAGCTTGCTTTCTTGATCGTCTGCGCGGGCGTGGGCTGCTTGAGTAACGCAAGCAAAACGCTGCAGATCATTGCGATGGTAAACAAATTTTTCGGTCTCATACGATGCTCCAGTCCGCTGCGACTAATCGTCGAAATCCAAACTTGCCGGCTCCTGATGAGGATCCGCAAACGATGGCCGGTCCGCAACCAGTTTTCTCTTGATATGCATTAGCGATTTCGTGCACAGATTCGCGCGCGCCGCGCCACGCTGTGGCTAGCGAAGTGACTGAGTGATGCAGCGAGGCGGTGAACTTTTCAGTATCGATCACAGCAACCCTCGGCGTGCCAAAGATGCATGCAACAACGGCTCGATTTGAGATCTGATGTCTTTATTCGCATACGCCGACCAGGCAACGTCGGGTTCAACGGCGAGCGGCGCACGCAGCGGTTCGCCGTGCGCGTCGGTGACGATGACGCCGGCTTCGCGCGCGATCAATTCAGTGCAGAGGTCATACGGATGACAACAAATGCCAAGCGGCGCGTGGCGGCCTGCGAGCGTTTTGCTCATGAGCGGCCGCAGATCGCAGATGAAACGATCGGCGCCGCGCATCAGCTCGTAAAGCTGGCCGGCAGACGATGCATATTGATCTTCGAAGCAATGCGCTTTCCCCGCCGCCGCCGGACCCAGCGCGCCGAAAACAATTTCCTCGTCAATGGCGGCAAGCTCTTCGCGCGCGCCCGGAAAAAAGCGCGCTACTTCCGCGTAGCCGTGCGCGATTGTCTTAACGGGCGAAGGCTGCAAAGCGATCGGAGTTGACTCATTCGTTATCCGGTTAAAACGTTCGGCGTGCGCTCCGTGGCCGCGGATGGCCCAAAGACAATCAGACAGGTGTTGCTTGGCGAGCGGAATTTCCGTCTGAACGGCCGCCTCGATATGGCTGAGATTTGTTTCCGGCCCAACATTTGGCGCAATTCCGGTCAGCACCCACGCGCTTCGTTTCTGGTACATCAGCCCGCGGGTGCCGTCGATCGGATCGACGATGATTCGCCAGCGCGCTGCCTGCTCCGGCGCGTCGCGCGGCAGGACCAGCTTGCCGTGCGGCAGGCCTTCGGCGATCAAGACGATCGGCGCCGCCGGCGCGATCTCGCGCGCAAAAAAATCGATCAGCAGTTCTTCCACTAAATGATCAATCGCGTAGATCGTGTCGCCTTCTGCCTCTCGAGCGATTGAAGCGGTCGCCTCGATGGACGAACGCTCGCAGGCGTCGACGACCGTCTGACGAATCATTTCGTGGACCGGTCTGATTGATTGCAGCAACGATTCGGCGGTGGACATTCTTGTTATTGGACTTTTTTCACCATCAAGAGTCGCCAACCGCGTTCTTCCCAGGTCATACTTTGATTTGTCGCCGGCGGCGGCGCTGCG
>CBFHBI010000391.1:0-4098 GCA_965653755.1 uncultured Blastocatellia bacterium | reverse complement strand
CTGAATTAGCGTAGGCGTTTTCGCCGTTTTGATGTAAGTCATCGGCGAAGTCTTTGCGTAAATCTCCGGGTCCATCGCGGGATCGTTGCCGAGATAATTGATCGTAAACGGCGTAATGTCAGTGTTGTAATAGTACGTGGCCCAATCTGAGATGCCGGCGCCGACGCTGATCGCGACGAAGCGATCGGTTGAAGTTGTCAGAAACGCAGAGATATAGCCGCCCTGGCTCCAACCCATGCAGCCGACTTTATTTCTATCGACCCAGCCTTTGCTGATTAGGTAATCGACGCCGGACAGCACGTCCCAGGCATCGCCGACGCCGAGGTTACGAACGTTCAGTTTGCGAAACTTCTCGCCATAGCCGGCGCTGCCCCGATAGTTCACCTTCAGAATCAGCGCGCCGCGCGCGGCCCAGATGTCCGCCGGATAATAACGCGCATCGGGCGAGAGCAGCAGCGGCCGATCGATTCCGGTTGGCCCACCGTGAATGACGCAGAGCAGCGGATACTTCTTGTTCGGATCAAAGTTAGCCGGCTTGATCAGAATGCCCTCGATCGTAGCGCCGTCCTGACTCTTCCATGAAATTACTTCGCGTGTTCCGAGCGTCAGCGTTTTTGTCTGATCGTTCAAGTTGGTCAGTTTGACAGGCATCGTCGAGAACTCTGCTGTGGCGGAGACGAAGACTTCGTTAAGGCTCGTAGGTGATCCCGCGACGTAGCTCATCCCAGTGCCTGTGCGAGTTAACGAGAAGCCGCTGGCCATCAAGTTGTCTGGTTTAGTGATGCGAGATATTTGCCCGCTGGCTGGATCGACGCGAAACAGGTGCGAGGCTGTTTTCTGAGAGCCGGCGAAATAGATTCCACTGCGCTTCCACTCGAGCAAGCCAGGGTTCTCGTCAAAGCTGTCCGTAATCGAACGTGGTGCGCCACCCTCGACGCTCACCACCGCCAAGCGCGAGTTGCCGGCGAAATAAACCTTCTGGCCCATCGCCGAGTTGAAAACGATCTGTTTGCCGTCCGGCGAAAAGCGCGGATTGCTGTCCGGACCGGGCGTGGCGACGATCTTCTTGACCGAGTCGTCTTTGAGATTCAGCAAATAAATGTCCGAGGTCTCGCCTTGAATCAAATCCGGATTGATCGTCGCACTGAAAGCGATGCTGTTTCCGTCCGGGGCCCAGGCGAACGAGTCGATGCTGAAATCAGTTTTCTTCGTACGCTGCTTGCCGGCGACCGCTCCCCTCATCGCATCGGCAACGTCGATGGTCCATAAATGAACGTAGCTATACCCGTCGCGCACCACGTCATAGTCGCCGTAGTAATCTTTGCGGTCCTTCATCTGTTGCGACGTGGGTTCGGTTGCCGTGTAAGCGATCGTTTGGCCGTCATCGGACCACGAGAAGTTGCCGATCGCCGTTTCTGACTTCGTCAGTTGCTGCGCCTCGCCGCCGGTCGGATCGATGACGAAGATTTGGTTCTTGTCGTCGATGCGATTGCTCAAAAATGCCAACCACCTTCCGTCCGGCGACCAACGCGGATTGGTAGAAGACTTTTCGCCGCGGGTGAGTTGGTAACTCTTGCCGGATGAAGCCTCGGCGAGCCATATCTGCGTCACAAACGCGTCTTGTTTGAAGTCGGCGTTGGCAATCGTGTAGGCAACGCGTTTGCCGTCGGGAGAGATTTGCGTTCCGCCGACAGTTTTCAAGTTCAAGAGATCATCGAGCGTCGGCACGTGAGTTTGTGCGTGTGTGAATGTAGCGACGAATGCCAAAGCAATTGATGCAAATATGGGGTTGAATTTTGTCTTCATACGGTTCTTTCTGATTACCAGGCGAAATTAAAGGGCGAGCAAAGATGCTCGCGAACCGCACGCAAGATGCGTGCGCTCCGTGCGCTCCTATTTGGGGCGGCGCTTCTTTGCATAAATCGCTTTCACTGTAGACACAACGCCGTCAGGTGTTTTCGGCGGAGACTCGCCGAGTTTGCGGGCCTCGGCCAGCGCTTTCTTTTTTGCGCGGCGAATATACTTGCGAATCTCGGGGCGCGCGATATCGGCTTCGCTCTTGAAACTAATGTGACGAATTCGACTGCCCTTTCCTTGCAGAATTCCCTTCGGATCGGGCAACGTCGCGCCGTCGTTGAATCCGAGATTGACGTGCTTTGAATAAACGGCAATGTGAAAGATGCCGTCGCTCAGGCGGTCACTGGTGCCATAACCGATCGCCACCGCGCTGTAAGCGTCGTAGATATTTTCGTAACAAGGCGCCATCTCTTCGAGCAACAGCGCGCGCAGAGTCAAAGCAAGTCTTTGCACGTCGCGATCGTAAGCTCGCAGAAACTTTTTCAAGGCGACAGGCGGCGGATAGTTCATGACATCGCGCTTCTTACGCCCTCCCTCACGGTCGGGCTACTGCCCCGGAGGGCAACTGACTTAGCGAATTTCGAAATCAGTCCGTTGGGTAACTGTGGTTCCGGACACCTGATCTTTCACTGTGACGCGCAACTCATAGTTGCCGGCCGGCAATGAATTGAGCGACAAACCATCGCCAAACGGAATGCGCTCAGCGTCGGAGCCGCTGCTGGCAATGATTTGGGCCGGACGAGTCAAGATGATTAGACCATTCCGTAAAATTTCAGATTGAATAATGATGTTCGGAGCGCCAGAGTTACGCGTGGCATTGTAAATGAAAATCCAGTAACGCAAGGGTGACGAACGAGTGAATCGATGATCGACGCTGAATTGGACCTGCTCTGACGCTTGTGATTGGTTCTTGATTAACGTGCCGCCCAGCAAAATGCTGCTGGCTGCCAACTGATGCGTGCTCAAGTCCGGAATGACAATCCACTGACTGGCGCTGCCCAGCGCGCCGCTCTTTTCGTCCCGCGCGGCGACACGAACCTGATAAATTCCAGCCGCGAGCGGCGTGTGTTCGTTGTAGATGACGCTTCCGGCGTCGGGCGACCCAGCCAACGGGGCCACATTCAACTGGGTCTTGAAGCTGCCGGCGATTTTGCCCTTGTCATTGAGAATGACCCCCGCGATTCTCACCGCGGCTGGTTGTTTTCCATCGTTTCCGTAACTCAGAGCGTTCGCGCCAATCTGAATCGACGAGTTCAAAAGCATTTCATTCTTTGGCGTGTTCAGATAAGTGAGCGAAACCATCGTCGGCAATTCGTCACGCGGATAATAATCGGCGAGTGCGTCGCGCAGTTCCGTTTCAGCGGCGCTTAACGCGTGATTAGCCGCGGGCTTCGGAGCAGAGGCAATCGTCGCGGGCAACGGCCCTTCGACGTAGCCTCGCGGGGCGCGCGCGTTGAGGTCCGGATGTCCCAGCACCTCAATCTTGACATGACGAAACCGCGCCGTCTTTTCTTGATCGTTTTCAGGCCGCCAGGCAAGCAGGTAATAGTTCGATGTTTCATCGAGCATCTTGCCGACCCAGCGATCGAAATAATTTGTCCCTCGCAGCGCGCGGCCGCCGGTATCTTCAGCTAAGCCATTCAAAGCGTCTTGATAGGCCTGGACCTCGCCGGCCCTGGCGATGTCGAGTCGTTCATCGACCGGCTGCTTGACGCTGGCGTCGGGGAAATTCGTCACCAACCCCTTGGCCTGAATTGTATAAACCACCACACCCGTTCGTTGCGCTGAGTCGATGATGCGATCGAGCCGATCACGGAGTTCCGGGCCATGCGCTCCGGTGTCCATCAAGAATCCATCCGAGACGAAGAAGGCGAGTTTGCGGCCCGGCATGTGCGCGATCGATTTCAGGAGTGAGTCGAATGATTCATACATGTTGCGCGTGATATTTCCGGACTGCATCAATACGGCGCGCGCACTCTCCTTGACCTGCGTTTCGCAGGTCGCCCGCAACAACGCCATCGCTGATGGTGATCTCATGAAGGTGTTGGTTTGCTTCATGCATTCCGCGACGAACACTTTCAAGACTTTGTCGTCGCTCTTGTGGGTGTCGATGTCGAGCGCCATGTATTCGCTCATTTTCGCGCTGCCCGTGCCGTAACTGCGGACGTCGTATGGAATCGGACTCAGCCGCGACACAGCAGCCTTGAGGACATCCTGGTTCTTCGTGAACTGCTGAAGGAA
>CBFHBI010000390.1:0-4100 GCA_965653755.1 uncultured Blastocatellia bacterium | reverse complement strand
ACCACCGCCATCGGGATGGATCTTGCGAAAATTACTTTCGGTGAGAAATATGAAACGCCAAATCTGGTGAAGCCGCCGAAGATTTCGCAGACGATTCTGGATTCGTATGTAGGGCGCTACCGATTTGGAAGTGACTTCTTCGTGCCCAACGGCAATTATGAGATCAGGCGAGAGAATGATCAGTTAGTGATGCGCGCGCATGGCGCCGACGCGACGCTGGTGCCGCAATCAGAAACGGAATTCTTTGATCGCCCGTTCTGGTCGATGATCATCTTTGGCAAAGATGCACAAGGCAAAGTGACTCATCTGATTTGGCGCTACGCGGGACAGGATTATCGGGCAAACAAGATTTCAGATTAGGGTAATGTCCAGTCTTCATTTTTTATCTGCGCACCTCTGCGAAGAACTCTGCGCGCTCTGCGGTCAATCAGAACATAACCGCTGAGGAAGCAGAGAAAGAACGCAGAGGTGCGCCGAGCGTCAAGCGGTTTATTTGACTCGATCTAAGGCGCCCGTAGTCTCGTGAGCGCCTCAATCGCGCCCTGATTGGCGGGGTTCAGCTCGAGCGACTTTTTATAACTGCTGATCGCGAGTTCTTTCTCACCATTCATCATGTACGCTTCGCCGAGACTATCGTAAACGTTCGCGGAGAGCGGATAGGACTCGACGTTCAGCTTCAAGGCCTCGATAGCTTGAGCAAACTTTTTCTTCGCCATCAGTGCGTATCCCAGGCGATTTATCAAAGCCTCAGTTTCGACGTAAACGTTTTCGGGATCGGCTTTGAAAGCACGATATGCGTCGATTGCGCGCGCACTGTTGTTCGCGTCGAACGCCTCCCGCAATTGCTCAATCAGCCCTTTCTTCGGAACATAGTTGAGAATCGCGTTCATCGCTGGATCGACGTTGTTGCGATAGTCCGCGGAAGTAAGTTCGGCAGCTATCTTTGGACCGGTCCACTTGCGTGTGTCTCTGGGATCTGTGAATTGCCACCAAAGCGTCGAAGCGCGAATCGTGAGGCCGCTGTTGGGCAGCACCACTGAAGCGGGATCGCCGAACTGATTCGGACTTTCGCCGGTAGGCTCGCCGACAAAAATGACGTTGGTGTAATTCTCCAGTTCGTCGACGAAATCCTGGGCCGCGGAAAACGTCTGCCGGCCGAGGATGACGAAAAGTTTTCCAGGTTGATCGATCTTCGTCGTCCTGATAATCCCGCGCAGAAGCGGGCGATTGAGAAAATTGTTTCCGCCGCCATTCAAACGCACGTCAAGCACGAGCCTGTCCACTGAATTTGCATTGACGAAATCGAAAAGGCGATTGGCAAAGGCCGCAACTGTTTCATTCGGTTTGTCGGCGACGGCGTTGTATTGAACGTAAACTGTTCGCGACTGACTCAAATACTCAAACCAGAAAAAGTTCTGCTGATCTTTTTCCCAAAGCGGAGTCGGCGCCGTGGCAGCATCGCGCGCATCGGTCCAGTTTGCCGGCTTGCGCCAAGTCGGTCCGTGGTTTGCGAGCGGCCGATCGGCAGCAGGCTTGAGAACGATCGTCTGCTGCCGGCCATTGCGCTCGAAGGTGAACGAAGCGTTTTCGGGATCGTCAACTATTCCGACCGCCTGGAGTATTTCGGGCGTCACCACCAGCACCGGCGCGATGGCTTTAATGCTCATCTCGTTATCGCCGTCGCGACAAACCAAGTCGGTAATCTTGGCCCACGCCTGCTCGGTCGCAGCGTTGCCGATCTTGATCACGCGCGCGCCCACCGCGTCTTTGTAGGCGGGGTCGGCTGCCTGGACGAATAGACCGTCTTTGTATTGATATAAATAGATCGGGTATGAACGAAAGCCGATCTTTGGGCCAAAGGGAAAATCCTGGATGCGTGTGTGACCGTCTCTGATCATCGCCACAATTCTCTGCAACTCGACGATGATTTGATTTTGGGTGAGGCGCGGAATTCGTTCGTCGAGATTCCTGACCGCTGTCTCAAACTGATCGCGGGTCATGAGGTGAAAGAGATTTTTGTGGCGCTTTGGCATCTCGGCGGCGAAGTAGCGCAGATCTTCCCTCCACTTCGCCGCCGTTGCCGTGTCCACGTTTCCGATTGGTTTGTCGAGACTCCGCGCATCGGATGTGTGCACCACAAACCATCCGCAGAGCCCTATGAAACCGCAGGTGAGAATGACGGCATTACGAATTGTCGCGACGACTTTCAATTGGTGTACTCCCGGCATGTAATTGATAAGTGACTGATGAAGACAACAAGTTTCGATCTTTCGAAGAGCGGTAACCTGGCATGACCTGCGCTACGGTCGACTGCGCACGAACAGAACCGTCAATAGCATACACACGAACGGAAACACCGCCGCATAACCGAAAATGGCAGGATATTGCCACCGCAGCTTGCCTAATAACGGACCCGACGTTCCCACTAAGCAACGTCGGATATTGTATAGTTGAGGTGTTTGAAATAAATAGAAGGCCCATGGCGTTGGCAAACAAAATCGAAGTTTACACCGACGGCCATTGCAATCTGTGCCGCTGGATGCGCGCGCATGTCGAGCCGCTGGATCGAAATCGTCTTATCGAGTGGCTGGACTACAACGATCCGGAAATACTCAAACGGGCCGCGCCGCACACACGCGAACAGATGGCTGAAGAGATGCACGCGCGTCTGCCCGGCGGACGCTGGTTCAAAGGTTACTATTCGTGGATCGAAGTCATTCGTGTGCTGCCGCGATGGAAGTGGCTGGCGCCGATCATGTCTGTGTGGCCGTTCACGAAACTTGGCCCAATCCTTTATCACTGGCTCGCGTCGCGACGATATACGCTCTTCGGAGTTCCTCCGCCTTGTGACGCCACCGGCGTTTGTCGATTGCACAATTAGTGTCAGAAGCCCGACCGTAAGGGAGGGCAACTCACGTCTTCAATTTCTTTAATCGTAATTGATATCGATGACTGCCCTCCTTCACAGTCGGGTTTCTGACACGCCTCTTTGGCAACGTACGTTGCCGACAAATCATCCTAAACTTAACCCAGACAAATTTGATGGGTTCAAGCGAAATAAATTCGCTTGGTTAGGAGTACGACCATGTTTAGGAAAATTTCTTCACTCTTATTTGCCTCACTTTTGGTTTTTGTTTCTGTTGCAGCTTCATTCGCGAAGACGAATGGCGATCCTGATGCCGCGCGTGTGCGTGAGCCGCTGAACCTCGCGATTCTGATCCAGGACGATCTGATTTCGCGGGTAGGTAATGAAATCGGCATCACGAAAAAATTCATTCGAGCGCTGCCGCCGGGATCTCGCGTGATGGTTGGGTACATCACCGCAGGCTCGCTTCAGGTGCGCGAGCCGTTCACGACCGATCTTAATCGCGCCGCAGATTCCCTCCGCATTCCGATCGCCAGCACCTCCGCCTCGGCCTACAACCCGTACGTCGAAGTGATCGAAGCCCTGAAAAAGTTCGATTCAAACTGGAAAGGTCACAACGCGGTGCTGCTGATTTCCGACGGTCTGGACACTTCGCGTGGTTTTGATGCGACCGCTGCCGGACACACGCTCGATATCGATCGCACCATCGCGAAGGCGAACCGCCGCAACGTCGCGATCTATTCGTTCTATGCCCCGTCAGTGGGATAGACCACTCACAACTATCTCGCTTCGAGCTATGGACAAAGCTCTCTGAATCGCGTGTCTGACAAGACAGGCGGTAAAGCGTTCTTTCAGGGAACGACCAGCTTCGTCACGTTTGACTCGTATTTCTCTCGATTGACTCAGGAACTGAATCGGGTTTACGCGACGGCATCCTGAATTAACGCAAATTTCTAATTTGCGAAAGCGCCGCGGGATGAATCCTCGCGGCGCTTTTTGTGTCAGAAGCCCGACCGTGAGGGAGGGCATCGGGCGAAACCTACCAGTTCTAAGAGAAACAAAGCTTCTGCGTTGCCGGCCCGTCCTCACGGTCGGGCTTCCGACACAAACTTCTGGCGCGACGGCAATCTCGGTGGTAAATTATGCCGGTCACAACCAGACGCGCTGGCAACACTGGTTGCCGTCATGACAGCCGACAACCCCGCAATCGTTTCACTGACCGCGGCGGATTCCC
>CBFHBI010000389.1:0-4102 GCA_965653755.1 uncultured Blastocatellia bacterium | reverse complement strand
TCGCGCGTACGCGCTGCAGGATGAAGGCGCCGATACGGTTGAGGCCAACGAACGTCTCGATTTGCCGGTCGACTCGCGCGATTATCGCCAGTGCGCCGAGGTGCTTTTCGCTCTCGGACTGTGCAAGGTCAAAGTGATCTCAAACAACCCCGGCAAATTGAAAGCACTGGAAGAAGCCGGATTGGAGATCGTGGAACGAGTGTCGATCGAAGTGGATGCTGCGGCTCCCGCGGCGAGATATCTGCGAACCAAAAAAGAGAAGCTGGGCCACCTGCTGGAACTGCGCTAGGTACGCACGCCTCCGGCGTGCTGGCAGAGGCCTGCGCACCTTTACTTTCCCAGTTTCGGAATTTCAATAAAATCCATCGCGCTGCCGACGCGTCCGCTATTCACATCGCGCACCGCGATGCGTACCTGGTACAAGCCCGGCGGCAACCACGCCCGAAAGCCGTAGATCGCCTGCTTTCGTTTTTCGTCGGGCGCATCTTCAGGCACCGGAAACACTCGCAGACGTCCGACAAAGCTATCGATGGGCTTACCTTTGTCGTCGTAGAAGATGCCGCCGATGTCCACGTCCGCTGCTCGTCTTCCGTCCTTCAGGTCGAACGATAAGGCTTCGCGATCGATTGCAATTGCCGCAGTGACCTGGGTGCCCACGCCGGGCATCTGGCTCACGCGCAGATCGAGTTTGGCAGGTATTTGTATCTGAGCCACCGGCGCATCAATGACGAGCCGCATATCGTCTTCGCGCGCCTTTTCCGGATCCTTTTCGGTTTTTCTTTTCGTGGTCAAGACCGGGAGTGGCGCCGACTTGAAATACGAAGCGCGCAGCCGCACGGTGAGATCGGGACGGCCGATGATGCTCGCCTCGATCGAACGGAACTTACCGCGTTTCTGCTCATCGTTGTCGGGTCGCCAGGCGAGCAGATAATAATTCGCCGTCTCATCGAGCACTGTCTCAACGAACTCGGATAGCGGCGCGTTCGTATTACGCAGCGCGCGCCCTCCCGTGTCAGCCGCCAGCGCGTTCAGGCCGTCCTGCGATGCGTTGATGTGCTCGCTGCTCAATCCGGTCGTAAAACCAGCTCCATCCATGGGCAAGTCGTTGGTGACATCGCGCATTTCGCTGACGATGCCGCGCGCATCGAGCGTGTAAATGACGACGCCGGCGCGCCCGGCGGCTTCAGTAATTTTTCGAATTTTGTCGCGGGATGCCCCTTCGCGTTCGTTGAGATAGAAGCCGTCTGAAATCATGAACACCAGCTTCCGTCCGGGCAGTTGCGCCGCGGTCCGCATTAATCCCTGCAAGAGCGTGAGGGTGTTATTGGTTTCGGGAGCAGTCTGAAGGGTGATCATGTTCGCTCGTTCGATCACCATCTGCCGCATCGATTGCGGGCTCATGTTGCAAGCCCATTGGTCGCCCTGCTGGTAGCATTCCTGCTTCATCATCTCAGACATGTAGTACTCGATGGTGGCGCGGTCGCCGTCGCGAATCTTCATCGCGATATATTCCGACATCGGTGGGCGAAACATGTCCTGTTTGTTCGGTCCGCCGCGGAAATTGAGCCGCGCTACCGCGGAACGCAACGCGAAGCGATCGGTGGTGAACTGTTGTAGAAAACCAATCTGCCCGCTGGACGACGTGATCGCAACCTGATCGTTGTCGGCCATCCCATGATCGATGAATTCCAAAAGCGCTTGCCGCGTGCGCACCAGACTGGCAGGTGCGAGGTGCAGGTCGTCCACAAAGAAGAGGACCGTGCGGCCGCGGACAATTGCGGCGGTCGATGAAAGGGTCGCCGCCGAATTCGATGAATTTGAAGTTGCAGTTGAATCGCGGGCGACTTTGCCGCCGGTCACGCGCTCAAAGAACGAAATAGCGGTGGGCTTCTTATCGATGCTCAGCGAGAACTGTTCGGGCTTCAGCCCATCAACGAAATGACCCTGCTGATCGAAGACCATCACGTCCGTTTGCACGAGTTCTGTATTGACTCGAACGACGTCCGTTTGCTCCGGCGGCGGCTTCTGCGACTGCATTTGTCCTGCGATTGGGGCAGCCAGCAGCAGCGCCCAGCAAACGAGCAAGCTGCATTTGAATACTGATCTGAGCTGCCACGCGCGCTTCATGGTTTGCTTCGCAGATCCTTGATGCTGCCCTTGATTCTATCGGCATCGGGAGCTTTGGGTTCCAACTTGAGATACTTTTCCAATTCGTCGGCCGCCTCTTTGTTCTTATGCGTGCTCATGTAAACACCGCCAAGATATTTGTGGGCCAGCGCCAGGTTCTCTCCGCCGTTATTGATTGCCAACTCCAGCTCTTTCTGGGCTTCGTCGAAAGCTTTGAATTTGATCAGCATCAACCCCAGGTAGTAGTGCGCAGCTGGTCCAGCACTTTTCAGCGTGATCGCCTCGCGGAGATGCGCCTCGCAGCCGTTGAATTTCTTCTCGGCGTCTTCGTACTTCTTCTGATCCATTAGTCCGACGCCCTGGTTGTAAAGCGCGATGCCTAGATCGAGTTGCGCGCCGGCGTCCTGCGGTTTCAATTTCAACAGCGCTTCAAACGTTTCGGCCGCTTTGTCCCATTGCAACTGATGCATGTATTGAGTGCCGAGTTCATTCAAGGCTAGCGCAAAGTTCGGGTAAGCCGCAACGGCCTGGCTCAAGAATTGGACCGCGTCCGCGGGCTTGTTTTTCTGAGCCGCCGCGATCCCTTTCTGATAATCGTCCAACGCTTTTTGCGGCACCCCGGCAAAAGCCGGGTTGTCGGCGGCCACCTTTGGACGCAATTGAATCCTCACTTGCGTAATCTGCCCTCGGCCCGACTCGATCGTTACTGGTTCCCGAGTTGACTCATATTCTTTGCCCCCTTCGACCAACACGTAGTAGTTGCCGGGGGCGAGGCCGTTGAAGCGAAAGACCCCGTCCTGATCCGTTACGGTCGAAGGCGAACTAATTGGTTCGTTGCTCTCGAGTCGCAGCTTGACGAATTTTCCCATACTGTTCTCGCCCGGCGGAAAATACACACGGCCCTCGATCGTGTTACTGCCTTCGCCGCTCATAAGTCCGCGCGACGCGCCGACTCCCTGAGCATCAACCAACGCAACGAGCGTGAGCAACAGAGCGGCAGCAGCCATCGACGTGAACAAACGCCTTTGTATCGAGAACAGATCAATACCCGGGGATTTCATTTCAATCGAGTCCTTTCCGAAGCAGGAATTGTACTTTTGTCGGGTGGTTTTTGCGAAGAACTGCGGCCTAAGGATTCGCGCGCAGTTGTTTAATCGTGCCCCGGATGCGATCCGCGTCCGGCGCATTAGGCGTCAACTGCAGATATCTTTCGAATTCGGTTATGGCCCGCGCCGAATCCTTTTTCTGCCAGTAAAGGCCGCCCAGGTACCGATGGGCCTGGCCCAGGTTGTCGCCGCCATTGTTAACCGCAGTCTCCAATTCGTGCTGCGCATCATCGTAACGATTGACCCCAATCAGAGTGATTCCGAGATACATGTGCGCTGCCGGCGTCGAACTGATTTTGAGCGCTTCGCGCAGTTGCGATTGGGCATCGCCGAACTGATGCGTCTCCAGCAGCGCAATACCCAGATTGAGTCGTGGCGAATATGCGTCCGGCTTCAGTTTGGCTGCCGTGCGCAGCGGCTCGACTGCGCGACGCGCATCTCCGCTCTTAAGGTACTCGACTCCGAGTTCATTCAACGCCAAAGGGAAATTCGGATAAATAGAGATCGCGGCGCGCAAATTGTCGATGGCTTTCGCGACGTTGCCGCTTTGCGATATCGTCACCGCTTGTTCGTAAAGCGATCGCGCCTCGTCGGGCACTTGCGCGAGTTCCGCATTGATGACCGCCGCCTTGCCGTTATTCTCGGTCGCCTTGAGTTGAAGATTAATCATCACCGTGTAGCGACGCCACGTGCCGGTTGCTGGTGTCGAGTCCATGACGGTAGGCGGCCTGAGATCGCGATCGACTGTGACTCGTTCGCGCGCGACTTCATATTCCTTGCCGGCGTCAATCTCAATTGTGTAGTTGCCGGGAGAGATCGAGGCAAAGGTAAACGAGCCGTTCGAGTCGGCCATCACCGTGATATCGGAA
>CBFHBI010000388.1:0-4110 GCA_965653755.1 uncultured Blastocatellia bacterium | reverse complement strand
CGGCACGCTCGCGCCGTCTTCCTCGGAGGTGACTATGTCGAAACGGAACATCTTGATCTTTTCCCTCGCGTTACTCGGAGCCGCAGCCGGAATAATCATGACAACGACGCGCGCTGCCGGCGACCTGACGCCGAGAGAGGCCCGCAAACTGATTGCACGCATGGCCGGGATTCAATTGCCTTCGGACGCCGTCCGCATCAAAGACATTTCGGCGATGGGGAGCTCGGCGACCGTCACGGCGCAGGTCGAGACTGCTTTCAAATTCGACAAAGGGACCGACGGCAAATGGCGTGTCGCTGAAATTCGCACCGGCGATCGTCGTTGGGAAGACGTCGAAATGTTGGTGAAGTCGCTGAATGCCGAAAAGACTGCACGCGCGCGCGCCGAACGCGAATCGATAGCGACCGCGCTGGAATCCTTTCACCGCGAGCGCGGTTTCTATCTCGAATCAAAGAGCGAAGCTAACTTGATCGACAACCTCAATCCTCGTTTTCTTCCGCGCATCATTCGCGTCGATCCCTGGCATCAGCCTTATGAATACGAAGGCACGCGTACATCATTCGTTTTAAGGTCCGCAGGCCCGGACGAAAAGCCAAACACCGCGGACGATGTTGTCGTCTCGCATTGACGTTGGCAGATCCTTCGCGTCTTCGATAAGGGCGTGATTTTGGAGTGCGCCGGCTTGACGGCGCTTTTTCTCCGCAGCCGCGACTGAGCGAATTAGAAAGCGGTGTCAAGCCACCGCACTCCAAACAATATGCAACAGCGCAAACTTGGAATTGATTTGCAAGTCTCAGCCATTGGCCTTGGCTGTATGACGATGAGCGGCGCGTATGGCACGGCCGAAGAGCGCGACGAAACGGAATCGATCGCGACGATTCATCGGGCGATGGAATTGGGCGTGACGTTTTTTGACACGGCTGAAGTTTACGGCCCGTATAAGAATGAGGAACTGCTTGGGCGTGCGCTGAAAGGGCGGCGTGATAGCGTCATCATCGCTACTAAGTTCGGTTTCAAGATCGAGAACGGCGCCATCGCGGGGACGGACAGCCGGCCGCAGCACATTCGCGAAGCCGTCGAAGGTTCATTGAAGCGGCTCTCCACCGATCGCATCGATCTGCTTTATCAGCATCGAGTCGATCAGAAGATTCCGATTGAGGACGTGGTGGGTACGATGGCTGATCTCGTGCGCGAGGGAAAGGTGCGCTGGCTCGGTTTGTCCGAAGCCGGCGAACAGAACATCAGACGCGCGCATGCAGTGCACCCGATCGCGGCGCTGCAGAGCGAGTATTCGCTTTGGGAGCGCAACCTCGAGCCACGGATCATTCCGCTCTGCCGCGAACTCGGCATTGGCATTGTGCCGTTTTCGCCCTTGGGCCGCGGCTTTCTCACCGGTGACGTAAAGCGCGCGGAAGAATATCCGGAGAGCGACTTCCGTCACAGAGACCCGCGCTATCAGGGTGAGAACTTCGACGCTAACATGGGCGCGGCCCAGGTTGTGCGCGATATTGCGACGAGCAAAGCGGCCACGCCCGGAGCGATTGCGCTGGCTTGGTTGCTGCACCAGGGTCCGGACATCGTGCCGATTCCGGGCACTAAACAAAGACGACATTTAGAAGACAACGTGCGGGCGGCGAACATCTCGCTTGATGCCGCCGAGATGAGTCAACTGAACGCGGCGCTTGCACCTGAAAAAGTTTCCGGCCCGCGCTATAGTCCGGAACGAATGGCGCAAATCGATCGATAACATTCATGTCAGAAGCCCGACCGTTAGGGAGGGCCACTCTCGTATCGAGCGCCCTCCCTCACGCTCGGGCTTCTGACACTCACGAGGAGGACATATGTCAAAAGAAAATGCCGACACAGTTCGCGGGATGTATGACGCGTTCGCGCGCGCGGACATCCCCACAATCATCGCGGCGCTCGACCCGCAAGTTGAATGGCACGAAGCCGAGAATTTCATCTATGACGACGGCAATCCTTACATCGGCCCGCAGTCCGTGCTTGAGGGCGTCTTTATGCGCATCGCGCAGCAGTGGGATGGCTTTGCTGTGTCGCCGAAAGAAATTCTCGATGCGGGCGACACGATTATCGGGCACGGCTATTACAGCGGAACTTACAAGGAAAACGGCGCGAAGGTGCGCGCGCAGTTCGCACACTTTTTCACCTTCAATAACGGTCGCATCGTCCGATTTCAGCAGTACACGGACACCGCACAGTTTCGCCAAGCAGTATCGCGTGCTGCTTCAGCGAGCGCGGGTTAAGCCTGGGCGCGCCGCGGCCTGAATTAGATGTCCGAACTCGCCGATTGGAACAACTTCTATGTAATCGTCGGCTCGTCCGCGGGCGCGCTGATCGGGTTGCAGTTTGTAGTCATCGCGCTGATCGCTCAAATCCCGCGGGCGCGAGTCAGTCCGCAAGCCGGCGCCGCCTTTTCCACGCCGAGTGTGGTCCATTTCGCCGCGGTGCTTTTGCTCTCTGCGGTCAACGCGGCACCATGGCATCGAACTCCCGGCCTGAGCGTTTTCTGGGGAGCGTTGGGACTTTGCGGAATCATCTACAGCATTGTCGTGGCCCATCGTTTACGAACACAGACTGCTTACTCGCCGGTGTTTGAGGATTGGCTGTTTCATCTCGTTCTGCCGTTAGCGGCCTACGTCCTCCTGCTTGTATCCGCCATCGTCATCAACTCCCGCGTACGGCTCGCTTTGTTTTTGCCCGGCGTTGCGAGTCTGTTGTTGCTATTCGCCGGGATTCACAATGCGTGGGACGCCGCCACTTACCACATCTTTTCCAAACGACGCGAACAGCCAGACGATGACCAGGCCAATGATTGAGCACGAGTTCTGCGCCCTTTGTTCGGGGATGATCTTTTTTCGCTATCGCTTACGTGTGTAGCCGGTCACGTATGACGGCATCTCGGTATCCGCAGGTAAACGAGGATCGGCGATTGGCTGATCGGTCGTAAGCCTGATCGGCAACACGCCCGCCCAAACGTCCATCTCATAATCTTCTTCATCATCGAGTGGTGGGCCCGTGCGGATCTTTGCAGAGCCTTCATCGATCGGGAGCGCCAGCACGGTTGTCTGCAGCAATTCAGCCTCGTTCGGTTCACGTACTTCATTCCAGCGGCCGGGAATCATGTGCTCAGACAACGCGAAGAGCGCGGCGATCTTTTCTTCTCGATCTTCGATCGCGGTCGCGCGTCCGAAAATAACTACCGATCGATAGTTCATTGAATGGTGGAAAGCCGAGCGAGCGAGCACCAGCCCATCAAGCAGCGTTACCGTTACGCAAACATCGACTCCGGTTTTGAGCGCGCGCAACATGCGACTGGCTTGTGAGCCGTGAATGACGAGTTTGTCGCCCACGCGCGCGTAGCCGGTCGGGATTACGATTGGTTGACCGTCAATCACGAAACCCACGTGACAAATGAATCCTTCGTCGAGAATCTCATCGATTGTTTTCCGTTCGTGGTTGCCACGTTTCGGTAAGCGCTTGAGAGTGGTGCGTTGCGTTCGGGGAAGATCGCTCATCACAATTGCCTATGGTTGCAGCGAGGTTTATAGAGTAGTTCGTGAGGACACGCAACGTAACGGGCGGCTCCAATCTTCCTTCTCCCTTTGAAAGAAGACGGGGGTTGAGGGCCTACCGGGTCAATCTCCCGGAGTCAACATTGGTTGGCGCCGTCAAGCCCTCAACCAACCCTCTCCCGGAGTGAGAGGGCAAGCTACTCTGACGCCCCACAAACAAAATGCGCCGAAGCTTTCACCTCGGCGCTCCTGCTGGGGTGACTAGGCGCGCTTAACGCGGCGCGCCCAGGGACACGAAAACATTTATTCGCTCACCGTAATCTGATTATCAACAGACTTCACTCCTTTGATCGAACGCACTGCCTTTTCGACTTGTGACTTCTCCGCCGCCGTATGAACCATTCCCGTCAAAGTCACTTTGCCGTTCGTCACCGTGGCATTCACGCCAAGCGACGAGAGGGCAGGGTCGTTGTCGATTTTCTTATTGAGCGCAGTCTGGATTGCTGAATCGTCAGGCGCATTCGTAACGCCGCTTGAAGTGCCGCCGGCGCCGGTTGGCGGCGCTGATTGTCCATTA
>CBFHBI010000387.1:0-4114 GCA_965653755.1 uncultured Blastocatellia bacterium | reverse complement strand
AACTGACAACGGGCCACCTCTCCGCGGTCCGTTTCGATCCCGAGCGCGAAGTCGCTGTCCTGCCCGGGACGAAGAGCGCGATCGTCGAGCTCGCACTCTGCCTCGCACAACGCGGCGACCGCATTCTGCTCACCGATCCCTGCCCGCTGCTTTACCACCCTCTGAACAAATTCGCAAAGCCGATCACTTGGGTGAAGCCCATAATGGTTTGCAGCTTCTTCAGTTTGTTGCCGGGCACGATTATTTGATCGCCGGGGACCAGGTACACCGAGTCCGGCACTTGTCCTTTGTAAACCGCGGTGAGATTCACGGGAATCGGTTTCAGTGAGCCGTCCGCCTGCTTGCGCAGCACCACGACTTTGCTGCGGTTGCCGGTGACCAGCACGCCGCCGGCTTCCGCGACTGCTTCGCTAACCGACAGACGCCGCGTCATCAATCTGATTCCGGGAGCGGTGACGTCGCCGACGACGCTATAACGATAAGAGCCGGCCTGGTCCAGGGATACCGTGACCTGCGGGTTGAGAATGTATTCGTCGTAGCTTTTCTTAATCAATCCTGCGACTTCATCGGGCGTCTTGCCATTTACGAAGATGCCCTCCGGAATCAACGCGAGATAGATGCGCCCGCTGGGCGGAATCTTGATGCCCTGCCGCGAATATTTCTCCTGCTGAAAAACGTTTACCGAGATCACGTCTTCGGGTCCGAGGCGATAGTTCGTAAAAAAGTTGTTGTAGTAGGGGACGATGGCTTCTTCTTCCGAACTTTGGTCTGCGCGATGGGTTTTCCCGTTGGCGCTGACTTCTGCTTTGGCGGTCTTGTCCTTGTCAGTCTTCGCATCCGGCGACTTATCTTTGTTCCCGGCCACGGCGGCGCTCTTATCTGCGGTTGATTGCGCCGTGCTGTCGCTGCCTTGCTGCGTGCCGTCCGCACCGATGCGCCGCTGCCGTGAAGTGTTGTTAGGCGATTGCGCGAAGGTGGCGACGGTCAACGTCAGCACGATTAAGGTGACAAGGAATTGAGTGAAAAGCTTTTTCATGATTTCTACCTCCGACCGATTACCGGCAAGGTGCCGGTGAACCGCACGCAGGATGCGTGCGCTCCTACGTGCCCCTTCCGAACAGGATCGTTTTGATCGTCTCGAACATAAGTGTCGCGTCGAGCATCAGACTTTGGTTCTTGATGTAGAACAGGTCGTACTCCAATTTCTTCCGGGCATCTTCAATCGACGCGCCGTATGGATATTTGATCTGCGCCCAACCCGTCAGGCCCGGCGCAATCAGATGCCTTTGCTCGTAGTAATTGATCTCTTCCGCCAGTTGCGCGACGAAGTGCGGGCGCTCCGGCCGGGGACCGACAAAGTTCATGTCGCCACGAATGATGTTCCAGAACTGCGGAATCTCATCGACGCGAATCTTGCGAATGATCCTGCCAACACGGGTCATGCGGCTGTCGCTATTGCTCGCCCAAACCGGACCGTTCTTTTCCGCATCGATGTGCATCGAGCGAAACTTCATCAGCGTGAAGGTGCGGCCGTTTTTGCCGACGCGCTCCTGCTTGTAGAGCACCGGACCACGCGAATCGATCTTGATCAGCAGCGCGGTCAACAAGGCAATCGGTAATGAAAGGATCGCTCCGGCGAGGGCGATTGCGCGGTGAATCACTACGCGAATTACTTCGTTGGTGCGCGCGCGACGGCCGCGGCTGGAAAAAATCAACCACGAAGGACGCACCAAATCGAGCAACACGCGACCGGTGATGCGTTCATAAAACGAAGCGCTTTCTTCAATCGAAACATCGCCGGCCAAACTGAGCCGCAGCAATTCCTGCGTCGGAAACGCGCCGCGCCGATCGGCGATCGCGACCACCAGGCGATCGATGCTTTCGCGTTTGACGACCGAGGAGAGTTCCGATGTCAGGCCGATTACTTTTGGATTGATCAGGCTCTTGCCGAGTAGCGCTGGATCGTCGTCAACGAAACCTATGACGCGAAATCCGGCGTCAGGCCGGTTGAGCGTTTCGCGCGCCACTTCAATCGCAAACGGGCCTGAACCCACAATCAAAATTCGTTCGCCGATTTCCGGATGACCCAAAACCCAGTGAATTCCTAATCTCCAGCTAACCATCAAAAACAAAGCGACGGGCAGAGAGATCAACGAAACGCCGCGGCCAATCATCACTTGCGGCACTGCATAAAACAGCAGCGCCAAAGCGATCCACGCCAAACCCAAAGCTTGTAGCAGACGCAAGACCAATTCAGCGCGGTCGTGCATCACTACGAAGTCGTAGAGATCGAAAATGTAAAACGCCGCCAGACAAAAGATTGCCGCCAACGCGGCTTTGTAAAATCCATGACGCTCAATCAAAGCATCTTCGGCGTCAATTGCTCCCAGCCGCACGTACACAGCGATGATCAGGCCGGCGAAAAGCAACATCGCTTCGACCAGTAGCAAAAGCATCGTACGCGCGTTGTGACGAGAAGCGTTCATTTTGTGTCAGAAGCCCGACGGTAAAGGAGGGCTCGCGTCACGAGAGAAGCCCTTGCTTACGCGCGGGCTTCCGACATGTCTCACGACACGCCGTCCTCCTCGATATAAATCATCTCTGGTCCATCTTCATTCGCAGCATATTCGGCGTAATGTTCTTCCGTCGCCGCTTCCGAAGCTATTCGCTCTTGCTGCGTGTAATAGTAATAACTCTCGTCGGCGTTGACTTCGGCGCGATTGAGCACCACGCCGAGGACGCGCTCGCGCGGAAGCTGCTCGAGCAGCCGATCGACGACCGAGTAACGCGTGACGCCGGCGCGCAGGACGAGCACCGCCGCATCCGCACGATTAATCAAAACATTTGCGTCAGTGAATACACCCAAAGGCGGCGCGTCGATAATGATGTAATCGAAAAGCCTGCGCGCCTCTTCAAGTAAGCGGCTAAAGCGCGGCCCCGAAAGCAATTCCCCGACGTCTTCGCGCTGCGCTCCGCCCGGCAGCAGATGCAAGCCCGCGGGTTTCAACTTGAGGATTGCGTCCGTCAATTTTGTCTCGCCGGTGAGCACTTCGGACAAGCCGCGGTCGGCGTCGATGCCTAGATATTCGGCCGCGCAGGGATTTCGCAAATCCGCATCGATAATCAGCGCCGTGGCGCCATCGGTTTGCGCCAGCAGCCATGAGAGATTCACGGCCGTCAAAGTTTTTCCTTCGCCCATGCCGGCGCTCGTGATCACGAAAGCGCGTTTGTGATCGCGCTCGCCTGCTTGCAGGATGCGCGTGCGCAATGCTCGAAACTGTTCGCATTCCGGCGAACGTGGATCAGTTACAGCCACCAGATGTGGCTCGACGCGCGCGGTCGAGACGTCTCGCGAAGAGAACTCGACGGCGCGCGCCGATCCAACAGCGCCCAAGGTTGCCCCAACATCACGCGAAGCAGTTCCCGGGGGGAGTGCCGGCCCGCCGGTCGCCTCACTCGTGTGCGCAGTGGACGCTGAATCGAAGACCGAAGGCATGCCCGTGAATGCGCTTCGCTCCCACGGATGTTCGCTGCCGCTCCGGGGAATGAAAGGCGTCACGTTTTCGTAATCGCCGCTCGGTCGAATTGAAGATGTGTTTGCGCGCGGCGAGCCTTCGGCCCGCTTCAGCGCGTCATAGACTCTGCCCATTGTCCGATCTCCCGAAAATGTCAGTACCACCCGCGTGAGCGGGTGGGTCAAACTCAGGCCGCGGAGGGTTAAAGCTGAACCCATCTGCTGACGCAGATGGTACTGCCCCGCGTTCGTTGAAGATGATGTCGTCGTCGTACCGCGGCGAAACGCGTATGAAGTCCTCAGATTCCGGTTCGGCGCGACGGCCGTTGCCCATCGACCAAAGTTCTGCGCGACTGGCGGCGGGGAAGACACGCGCCGGCGACTCGCGCACTTCGATCCTGGCAGCTCTCGGAATGATGTCGAACGTCTCGGCGACTTCCTGAATCGCCGCGCGACTGATTATCTGCTCGCCGGCGGCGAATGCATTCAGCATCGCGTTGTCACAGACGTGGTTGATGGCGCGAGGAATTCCCGACGTGCATCTAAAGATGTAATCGACGGCGCCAGGCGAATAGATTTCGCGGTAAGCACCGGCCACTT
>CBFHBI010000386.1:0-4116 GCA_965653755.1 uncultured Blastocatellia bacterium | reverse complement strand
ACTTGCGATCGATATGTTGGTTGGGATCGTTTTCTTTTTTCTTGGTAGTGTCGTTCTACCTGTAATGACGCTGCGCGATGCTAGAAGCTGGTTGTTGATGTTGATTGGAATTGCCTCGGGTTTCGTCATCCCGGTCTACATCTTCACGCGGCTCACACGTGGAAACCCAGTATCTGACATATCTGCATCCAGCGGCTAACCTTTCCGTTTTCCTTCTAATTCCTGCTTCATTGCGCGTTTTTCCACGGCGAAATGCAGTCGGCGAGGCATTCAGCCTCGCCGATTTTTTTATCAAACGTCTCCCTGAGTTTTTAATTTTTCCCGAGCAACCAGCGGCAAGATTTTGCTTTCCAAGTCCCCGAGGCTTGCGTTACTATGCCTTAGCGGGGCGAATCCTTTTCCCCGCTGCAATTCCCGACCGGCGAACCGTCGTCGCCCAGCCAGTCCCCCGGCAGCTAAATCGTCGTTGAAAAGAGCGCTTGAGTTTTCGGTCCCTTTGTTTTTGCTAGGAGGTTTTGCCTTGAAAAGAAATATCCCCCGTGTCGCAGTCGTTGTATCGTCTTTACTTGCCATCGCCTCGTTTGCCAGCGCCCAACAGATTTCGAATCTCAATTCAAAGAGCGGGACGGATTTGGTTGCCCCAGTCGCGTCGCTCCCTGAACTTGTAAAACGCGTAAAGCCGTCGGTGGTTTCAGTGCTGACTTACGACGCTAAAGGCGAACCTTTGATCAGCGGCACCGGCTTCTACATTCGACCGGGCGAGGTCGTCACCAACGTGCACGTGATCAAGGGCGCCCACCGCGCTGAGATTCACACGCTCGACGGCAAGGGCCGGACTTATCCGGTCGCCGGAGCCCTTGCGGTTGACGAGGAAGCCGACGTGGCCCTGCTCAAAGTGGATGTGCCTGCGGAACGCTCGCGTCCGTTGGCGCTGAGTACTGCGTTGCCGGACGAAGGCGAACAAATTTTCGTGATTGGCAATCCGCTGCGTTTGGAAGGTTCGATCAGCGACGGCATCGTGTCGGCGATTCGCGAAGTGCCCGCGCTGGGTCGCATCATCCAGGTGACTGCGCCGGTCTCGCACGGCAACAGCGGCAGCCCGCTCTTCAACATGCGTGGCGAAGTCATCGGCATCGTCACCGTGAAGGTCACCAATGGGCAGAACATCAATCTGGCGTTAAGCGTGTCACGCCTCGCAGCGATCAAAGAGAGCGAGTTAATGTCGTTCGATCAAGTCGCCGCGAAAACAAAGTCAGGCAATCAGCCGGAAGCCCTGGCCGAAGTATGGTACCGTGGCGGCATCGATTCGCTTTGGCTCGGCAATTACGACAACGCGCTTAATTATTTCGAGACCGCCGCGAACCGAAATCCCCGCCGGCCGGAGACCTGGATTCAAATTGGATACTGCAAGGTCAAGCAGGGTCGCAACGAAGAAGCGATTCGCGCATACAAGCATGCGCTGCAACTGAAACCAAACTCTGCCGAAGCTTACAACAAGCTGGGCGACGCTTATTTCTTCGGCGGCCGCTTCGCGGACGCCATCGGCGCCTACAAAGAGGCCGCGCGCGTCAGTCCAGAGGAACCCGAGGCTTATTACAATTTGGGTCTGGCCTATCTCGAAAGCGGAGATCGCGACTCGGCGCTGGCACAAGCGCGGCGGCTCGAGTCGCTCGACGCTGAATTAAATAGGAAACTGCTGGCTGAATTGCAAAAGTAATCGCCGCGGTTCGGGTCGCCTCTTTTGTTTCTCTCTTTCGAAATTTGCGCAAAATGGTGCGCAATTCGGAAACCACAATCTGTCAGCCAGAACTATAAACATGCCCGTGCCTACGGCACAGAAGGCTCGTTGAGCCTCTGAACTCATTCCGTTCGTTTTTCAATCACATTGCTAGTTGTGACCTGTCGCCCCGAACGATAGAATCAAATTGTCCCGCCTCACTGCTGGATTTACTAAGAAACTGAATAGGAGACAACGTCCCCCGTGAGGAGTCATATACTGTTCCCCCGCCTGATTGTGATCAGCGCGTGCCTGTTCGTAACCGCCAACCTAATCGCTCAGACCAGCCAGACCGATTTGCGTAAGACAACCGCGACCGTGTATTCGAATGATGGCGCGAAGTTGCAGAACGAAGCTGTCGTGTCGCCCGCTCGCGAAGAAGGACGACCGCGCACGGTGGCTGCAGCGCCGATTGTTGCTGCGCGTTCCTTGAATGTCGCGCCCGTAATCAGTTTGTCGAGCGCGTTTGATAAATCTCTGCTGACCGCGATTCAGTCGCATGTCGGCGCTGAATATCACTTCAATCGCACCGGGCCCGAAGAGTTCGATTGTTCAGGATTGGTCTGGCGCGCGTTTCAGGATGTAGGGATCAATTTCCAGCGCGGTCCCGCGCGTTCTTACTGGGCGACCTTTGCCGCTCCGCCGAAAGGCGAAGAATTCAAAGTCGGCACGCTGGTCTTCTTCAGCAATCTGAGTCACGTCGGCATCGTGGTTGACGGCAAAGGCTTCTATCATTCGGCCCGACACGGTGGCGTGATGTATTCGCCGTTCAACGATTATTGGTTGTCGCGCATCGACGGGTTTCGCCGCGTGCCCGTTGAGATGATAACCGCGCCGGCAAATAACAAGCCGGCCTCGCCAAAATCAGCTACCAACCTCGCGATTGAACAGAACAAAGAACGTTAGGATCCTTAAGTCGTGTGAAACTAAAAGGCCACAGCACTCACTGCTGTGGCCTATTGTGTTTTGTCTATAGTCATTGATTCTTGAACACAAACCCGGGATGGCGATCTTTATCGCGCTTCTCCCAAACGGCGGTGATCTTGTCGATCGCGACATAGCAGAGGTTCTCGTCATCGTCCTTAAGATGCAGCACGTCTCCTTCGATTTTCACGACCTTGCCTCGCAAACTCGAAGTGCCGGTGCACACGACGTCGACTTCTTTGTCGATCAACTTGCCAAGTAATTCTCTCATCGCGCTGAATGTTAAGAGCTCAACCTTTAGGTTGCATTTCGAACAAGCTGAACCTCGAACTCTAAACTATTTGTTGCCGTTGCGAAATGTGATCTGCACCAGCGGCAGCACCGTGTCATCGCCCTGTTGCGAGCGCTCGAAGGTCAACAAGTCATAATAAGCGCAACGCGCGCGGGCAGGAAATTCGCGACAGACTTGCGGCCGCCCTTCGTAAATCGTGCAGCGTCGCGTTTCAGGATCGAGAAACTTGCAGGCCTTGCCGAAAATCGGGTCCGCCTTGCGCCGCAGAATTTGTTCGCCCTGCCATTTCGTGGTGTAGCGTTGCGCGGCTGCTGCGTAGGCGATACCGAAATATTTTGCTAGACGAGCGATGTCTCGCCTGGTTACCTGGACGCGCTCATAAATCGAACAGCAATACGCCGGACACTTGGTGCAGTTGTAATAATTCACGCTGGGTACTTGTTTCTCCCCTGGTTCGTTTTTCATTGGTTAAGATCAACCACCGCTACCGCAGGCGGTAGTGACAGTTTTATCGCCGGTTGGATTTTTCGTATTCGCTCATCAACAGTTGCATGAATTCTTCGCGCCGATCGTACAAGCGGCGCAGGGGCCGCGGTTTGTGTTTGGCAAGCGCGTAGGCCGTGATGATCGGCAGCGCCACAGTCGAGTCGAGATAGCACACGACTGTTCCCGGCAGTTGATCCGGATCGATCTTGCCCCACGAGACCGCTTCGGCCGGGGTCGCGCCGGACAATCCGCCTGTGTCGGGACGCGCATCCGTGACCTGCAGAAAATAATCGTGGCCGCGCTCATCGATGCCCAGCACTTCCTGAATCTGCGGCTCAGTCTGCAACGCGAAATTCTTGGGGGAACCGCCGCCGAGAATAAAAATAGCGGAACGCCCACCCTTTCTGGATCGCGCGCGCTTTTTTGTGCCGCCGCCATCTTTGATGCGCGCACCGCGGCCACTCGCACTCACCAGGGCTCCGTCACTTGGATGCGCCGGCTGCTCATCGCGGAACCGGCGGTGTCCATGGCCGGCACCAGGGGCAAGCCTCCAGATAGAAGCGTGGACAGCATGCGCGAGAAGCTGGCCACCTGATGCTTGATCCGAATTTCGCCCAGCAACGGCAGGCTCAAGATG
>CBFHBI010000385.1:0-4117 GCA_965653755.1 uncultured Blastocatellia bacterium | reverse complement strand
GATGAGTGGATGCACCCGCCCGCTGATGAGGCGACTGTTGATTTGCCCCCGAATCTGTTGAGTCAGCGGGGGCAGGCCCTCCTTCCCAACCTGAGAGGTGATGTTTGATCTAGATTTCCTTTTATCGATTTCTTGAACCAAGTTACCTTTATGGACGGACCATGACCCGACTACTTATCACTTCAATGCTATTGCTGGCGCTTGCCGCTTCCTTATTTGCGGGCGTTTACTCGAAGTTCCCTGACGGTGCTGAATTCGCGGAACCACCTGCCGCACTGCAGTCCAACTCGCTCTGCGCCAAAGACGAACGCATAATCTTCAGTTGCCCCATAAAACGCCCGGCAAAGATTGTTTCCGTCTGTGCTTCGAAGGATCTGACGAGCGACCGCGGTTATCTCCAGTATCGCTTTGGCCTGCCCGGCAAAGTTGAACTCGAATTTCCGAACGACCGCCAGGGCAGCCAGCAAAAATTTCAATACTCACATTATTTTCGCGCGCAGGTTGACCTGACCGAGATCAGCTTCACTATCAACGGCTACCAATATCAGGTCACCGATGATTACAACGGCGAAGAGAAACCCGCGCAGCGAATTCAAGGCGTGCAGGTCACCGCTCCGGGCAAACCGAAAGAAGTAAGCTTTGTCTGCAGCGTGAAACCGAAAGCTGACTACACAGATTTGCAGGCGGTGTTGCCGAATTCATCACAGTAATTCTTTGCTGCCCTTACCTGCTAACGCCCGCGCGTTACGCTGCCAGCCGGAAAGCTTCGCGCGCTTCATCGCGCTGCGGCGAAACCGTGCGGCGTAAGTTTCGGCTGTCATTTCGAAAATCGTTGAGATTGAGGCGTTGACGTTGCCAGCGCGCGGTTCGAAGCGCGAATCGTTTGTCTCGGGGGTCATCTGGTTCCAAGGGCAAACGTCCTGACAAATGTCGCATCCGTAAAGCCACCCTTCCAGATTTTCGGCGACCTCGGCGCGCATCTCTGCCGCGCGCGATTCGATCGTTGCGTGAGAAATGCAGAGGTTCGCGTCAAGCACATACGGTTCGACGAGCGCGTTCGTAGGACAGGCATCGAGGCAGAGAGTGCAACTTCCGCATTGATCGGCAACCTCGATTTCATCGGCGCCGAGATCCAGATTCAAAAGTAGTTCGCCGATGAAAACCCATGAACCGAATTCTTCAGTGATCAGGTTTGTGTGTTTACCAATCCAGCCGAGACCGGCGCGCGCGGCCCACGCTTTGTCCATCACCGGCTGAATATCCACGCAAACTTTGCCTTCGGCCTCGGGCCATTGCCGTTTCGTCCATGAAAGCAACTCGCGCAGTTTCTCGCCCACGATCTCGTGATAGTCGTCACCCCAGGCGTAGCGAGAGACTTTGCCGGTTGCATGAGCTGCATCAGAAGCCGGCCCGCTACCGTGCGTGTTGCTGACTTTATGTTGATGGGGTGTGTAGTAGTTCAGCGCGACGACGACCATCGATTTCGCGGGCGGCCAGAAGCGTCGCGGATCGGCGCGCTGCTCAGGATCGCGCTCCATCCACTTCATCTCGCCGTGATAACCACGAGACAGCCACGATGCTAGACGATCGAATTCCGCGGAAAGATTTTCTGCGCGCGCGATTCCCACTTTCGAAAAACCGAGTTCGAGCGCGTGCGCTTTTATCGCAGTCGCGATCGCAGCATTGGGTTCAGGCTGAAAAGGTGGACCGTGAAACATCTGCTAAAGCATAAGTGAAGCATCACGAGCAAACAAAAAGGGCGCGCCTTTCGACGCGCCCTCGGTTTAAGTGTTGAGTAGGCTTAGAACTGGAAGCGGACTGCCCACTGAATCTGCCGTTCGCGGAAAAGCGTGCCGCCCGCGGCAGTAATGGCCTGGAAGCCGGTGTTAAAGGTAAGCGTGGCGGTATTCGGGGTATTGAAGGGAACCGTCGCGCCGTTAAGGGTGCAGGTCGTGTGTGCCGCGTTGCAGGAACTCACTGAACTCGCCGAGACGTTATAGAGCGTCGCGGTTTCACCAGTCACCTGAGTGCGATTGAAGATATTGAAACCCTCAATCAAGAATTCGAGTGCCTTCGATTCAGTGAATCGGATACGACGCGAAATGCGCAGATCGACGTTCCAGATCGACGGCAATCTGTAGCCATTACGCGGGGCCAGGGTAAACCGGGTAGAACCAGCCGATCCATTTTGGCCGCCTCCGGGTGTAAAGCACTGATTGCTGGTGACGCTGCCCGGCCAGCAAAGAGCTGGAAACTGGGCCGGACCAGGACTTGGGATGCTGCCGGAAACTGTGGCCGTGAGCGGCGCTCCCGAGTAGAACTGGAAGATTGGCGAGAAGGTCCAATCCTTGGCAAACGCGTTCTTATATTGCGGCTGCCAAACTGCGTTCGCCACCACCTTGTTAGGAATATCAAAGTTCGAGCGGCCAGCCTCGCCAGAGATATCGAACACATTGAATACGTTGTTCGCGGTGGTAAAGGTGGTCGAGCTTTGACCGAGGTCACGAGCAGTCGAACGAGTGTAGTTGATATTGAACTGCAAGCCTTTAGTCATGCGACGATTGAACTCAACAACGCCGGCGACGTACTTGCTCCACACGGCGCTCTTAATGGCGGTCATGGCGCCGAAGTTCGGATTAGGCCGGCCGTTGTTCGAACCGCAAGTCGCGGTAACACCGCAGCCGACGAACCAGGGCACCTGATAGTTCTGACCATCGAACGGTCCACCTGAAATAGTGTAGGTGAAGGAACCGATTGGCGGAGCGATGTTCGTATCAACGAACAGCGGCAGGCGCTGTCCATAGCTCAACAGCAGCGAAGCTGAGACGACCGTGTTGCGAGTAACCTCGCGTTGGAACGCAAGGTCCGCCTGATGAATTCGCGGCAGCTTGAAATTAGGGTCAAAGAACTGCACAGCTACTACCGGAGTGGATGGCTGCGCCGCCAGGGTGTTCGGGAACGACGGAGCACAAGCGGTGCCCGCGGCTAATAGCGCCGTCGTACAAGTGGGCAAGCTGGTGCTCAGCGAAACCTGGAACTGACCGCCGGGCATCCCTGTGTTGACCAGTGCGTTGTAAATCGTCGAAGTGCCCATCAGCCCGTAATAGATTCCGTATCCACCGCGAAGTGAATTCTTGCCGTCGCCATTTATGTCAAGGGCAAATCCAACTCGTGGACCGAAATCGGTTTTGTCACTCGGCATTTTTGCGGTTTGCGGGATAGCTGGGTTAACCAGATTTGCGAAGGTCGACGGAAACTGCTGGTATTCCCAACGCATTCCAAGATTAAGAGTCAAACGCGGAGTCACACGCCAATCGTCCTGGGCAAAGAAACCCCACTGGTTGGTGCTGAAAGAAAATGCGGTGCCGCCGAAAGCCTGTTGGTAGTTGCTGGTATAGCAACGTCCAGCCGTACGTGAGGACGTTGCACAGACCATCGGACTAGTAGTGCTACCCGGAGTAAAAAGCGGCGACTGTGCGTTCAGATAGTCAATGATGAAATCATTGATGTTGTTGTAGGCGTACGAACCAGCATAGAAGCGCAAGTTGTCCGCCGTGTCGCGGACGTGACTAATGTCAGCACCGAGCTTGAAGGTGTGCTTGGCGGTCGTCTTGGTAATCATGTCAAAGAATTGATTCCGCTTCTCGTTTGGGAACTGAGGTCTTTCGAGAAATGTCTGCGTGCCGAATTCAAGACCGTTAGTAAGGTTGACATCAGGCGGTCTGGTGCCTGCGGCAAACAGGCCAGGATAGGCCGGTGCAGTCAACGGTTCGCCGGGAAGTGGCGTGGTGCTGTTCTCAAACTCGAAATCGCGTGACCACTGATAACGGCCTTCGTTAACCATCGTGGCGCTCAAATTCGACGCCAGTCTTACGTTGATGGAATCGTCATTGACGAAGTCGTCGCCGAACGTGGCCCGTCCATTCGTATTCGTGGGTTGTGTTTGAATGCCGTTCGGTGACTTCCAACGAAAGTAATTGTAGGTAACGGTCACCGTATTCTTCGAATTGATGTTCAGGTCCAGTTTCGGCATGAAGATCCGCTGGTTACCGTGGCGCACGTTCGGTCCGGTCTCACTGTTCACGAAATTCAACACGGAATTAATTTGCGCATCAGT
>CBFHBI010000384.1:0-4141 GCA_965653755.1 uncultured Blastocatellia bacterium | reverse complement strand
GGCACCGTCACGGCCGGGTCGCGGGGCGCCGAGGCGACGAGGGTGGGGTTCGCGATCGCGCCGCTCTGTGATCTGCCGCGAGGGAACGTACTGCCCATCGATGCCCGCAAACGGCGAATTGTTCACGCTGAAGATCATCGCAATGGTCGGCTCATCGACCGCGATCGACGGCAAGGCTTTGGGATTATCCGGCGACGTAATCGTTTCACCGATGTTGATGCCTTCCACGCCGGCCAACGCCACAATCTCGCCGACACTCGCGCTTTCGGTGGCTTCGCGTTTCAAACCTTCGAACACGTACAGCTCTTTGACTCTGGTCTTCTCGATCGATCCATCGCGTTTCGCAATTGCGATCTCCTGATTGCGCGTGATTTCGCCGGACACGATTCGTCCGATCGCCAGGCGGCCAACATATTCGTTGTAATCGACGTTGGCCACCAGCAACTGCAGCGCATCGTCACGCAAAGCATGCGGCGCCGGAATGGTCTGCACAATTTGATCGAAAAGCGGCTGCAAATTCGTGGACGGATCAGCGAGCTGTTTCTTCGCGACGCCGTCGCGCGAGACGGCATAAAGAATCGGAAACTCGATCTGCTCGTCAGTCGCATCGAGGTCGATGAATAATTCATAAATCTCGTTCACGACTTCTTCAGGCCGGGCGTCTTGTCGATCGATTTTATTGACGACCGCAATCGCCGGCAGCCTTTGTTCCAGAGCTTTGCGCAGAACGAACCGCGTCTGCGGCAGACACCCTTCTGCAGCATCGACGAGCAGCATCACGCCGTCCACCATCTTCAAAACGCGTTCGACTTCGCCGCCAAAATCGGCGTGCCCCGGCGTATCGACAATATTGATCTTGTAATCGCCATAACGCACCGAAGTATTCTTGGCCATGATGGTGATGCCGCGCTCGCGTTCCAAGTCCATCGAGTCCATGACGCGTTCAACCACCTGCTCGTTCTCGCGGAACGTGCCCGATTGTTTGAGCATGGCATCGACCAAAGTGGTCTTGCCGTGATCGACGTGCGCGATGATGGCGATGTTGCGAATCTTATTTGTTTCCATTCGTTGTAGTGCCTTGTGATGAATTTGCCGTTGAGGGCAAACGGTTAGCATACGGGGCGACCCGAGAAAGAGCAACCGGGGAGTTGCCTAGACTTCCAGCGGCTCTTGTCGATATGCACATATGTGCATACACTTGGTGAGTGGGTTATGAGTGGGATCCTAAAAAGGCAGCCGCCAATTTACGTAAGCACAGAATTGATTTCGCGGATACGGTTGCGGTGCTTGAAGACGAGTATGCTTTGACCGTTAGAGACGATGAACCGGACGAAGAGCGGTTCATCACTGTCGGCATGGATGCCCTGGGAAGAATTCTCGTGGTCGCTTACACATGGCGTGGAAGCAATATACGACTTATTTCTGCGCGCAAGGCGACTCCTGAGGAACGAAGGCAATATCACGAGGGACTATGAAAAAGCAATACGATTTCAGTAAAGGAAAACGCGGGGCTGTCGTTCCAGCCGCGCGCGGCAAGAGCCGTATCACAATCCGGCTAGACGATGAAATCCTTGATTGGTTTCGGCGCGAAGTGCACAACGCAGGCGGGGGCAACTATCAAACGCTTATCAATCGCGCCCTCCGCGAATACATCAAGAAACGACCTGAGTCGCTGGAAAAAATCGTGCGGCGCGTCGTGAGAGAAGAAGTGCGAAAGATCGCGTGAATTGAAATTTCAAGCTCCTGCGAATGAATTCCGGTCTCGCGTTCTTCCCTTTCTAGCAGAATGCAAATGCCACGGCAAAATAAAGGCGGGCCGTAGCCCGCCTCTAAACGAATTTCATTTGATTAGCGATCACCGATTCGGACTCGCCTGGCTGGCCGGCATGCCTTTCATCGGAATCGGCAGGCGGCCATCGGCGTCCTTCGTCAGCGCCACGAATTCGCGATCGGTGCGAATTGATTCGAACACCGCATCGACGCGCGCTTCCATCATCTCTTTTGCGCGGACCGATTGATAGCGTTCGTATTGATAGAAGTGGCGACGAAGCAGGGCCAGTGCCTGATCGCGTCTGCCATTCTGCGCGAAGATGGCGGCCAAGTTGTACGACGCGGGCATCAGGTTCATGTTTGCTTTGGCAATCTTGAGCGCCTCGTCTTTCTTGCCGTTCGCCGCCATAAACACCGCGGCGAAGACCAGGTTGTAAGGGTCTTGCGGATCGACGGCCAGCGCCTTCTCGGTGTACTCGTTGCCTTTCGCCGGATTGCCTTCCGAGTTCCAATACACGGCGAGATTGCGATAAGCGAGCGCCAGCGGATATTCCTCGACGGCGCGCTCCATCAACACGAGACCTTTCTTAAATTCGCCGTCGTGAATCGTCATCTTGCCGAGACCATGCAGCGCCACTGATCGGGAAAGCGAATCAGACGGCATTTCGAGAATCTGATTGAACACCTCGCGCGCCTTGTCCCACGCGCCGATGTTGTGCCGATAGTTCTCGCCGAGAAAACGCAGCGGCGTCGGATCGGCCGGGTCCATCAAATGCGCGCGCAGATAAAACCTATTTGCCAGAACATATTTCGCGTTCAACTCCGCGATCAATCCTTCTTTCATCGTGCGTTCGATGATTGCACTCTGACGACGTTCGAAGACGGGTTCGCGAATCGTCTGGATCGCGCCAATCTCGGCGACGCCGAGCTTCTTCAATTCCTTCGACGCATCGTTTGCCTCTTTCTTGAACAGGCACTTCTGTCCGGCGACTGATTTGTAGATCGTTACGGCGCCGTCTTTGTCGCCGGCCTTGGCTTTATCAGCGGCGTCCTTCATCTGCGCCGCCACAGCCGATTTGCGCTGCTTATATTCGTTGTCGACGAGTTTCTCGACGTCCGTCACTTTCAGTTTGCCGTTCGTGTTCTCGACTTTATTAATCGGCGTGCCGTCGGCTGTCGCCAACACGGCGACCGGAAGCTTCGAATCGCCGACCAACTTGTCGGCATTCATCACCTTCATGTCGGCATATTGCATCGCGACGCATTGCGACGCATACAACGACAGGGTGCGCGATTCCTTCAAGCTCGAATTTCTCAACTCGTTGTTGCTTGCCGGAAACCAATACAGCACCAATCCGCCGGCCGGCGCTGCGCCCGCGGGTTTCCACGGCACGACATAAACCGGAGCATTCGATCCACCGCCGCCGCCGCCGTTGTTCATGCCGCCGCCGCCACCGCCACCCCCGCCGCCGCACGTGGCAAACGACGATTGCGCAAAGAACAACGCGAGAAGAGCAACGGCGATCGAGCGATAGATACTTGTTTTCATGTCGAGAATTCCTTTACAGCCAAAATTTTCAGAAGGTTTCGGTTGGCGGAAAGCAAGGGATGCGAATTGCTGCTCGCATCCCTTGTTCGCATTACTTGAGGCTTCGCTTAGACGAAGCGGTTTAGCGAGGAGTTGCTTACCAGCTGCAGCCGTAAGTTTTCAGCGCGGCTGCCTGTTGTTCCGCGGCCTGCTTGCAAGCAGCGGCCAAGGTGCCTTTGGTTTGCGGATTGTCAGCCAGTTTCTTCCACGAATCTTTCCACTGCTTGATCGCGGTCTGATAACTGGCGCGCGCCGCCTCGGGAACTTTACCGGAAACGCATGCTTCGTACTTGGCTATGAAGTCATCGCACTCAGGAACGCCGATCTTCTCACCGGAAGATGCAGTTGTGCCCGTAGTGCCGGTCGTGCTGGTCATCGACTTGTTGGAATTATCGGCGGTGGTGTTGCTGTTGCTCATTTCGGTCTTGCTGCAACCGATGAGAATGGCAACACACAAAATACAAAACACGAGAAGGGACTTTCTCAACATCGGGTCTATCTCCTTACTAGTTTCTTAAACGCTTGAGGCGATCTTAAAACTAGATCTAATCAAAGTTTGATAAAGCGGCGATATGATACACGAGAAGCGGAAAATTGGAAGCATTTCCAAAGCCCCGTAGTGTCCTGATTTCGTTTAGAGGCGGGCGTTGCCCGCCGCCAAATCAATAACGGACAGCCCGGCGCCTGAGTCACAAACGGCGGGCAAAGCCCGCCTCTAACCACAGCTCCTTCAAAATGCGTCTCCCGTTTTTGGTGACAACACGCGCACCGCCCGGCGCGCGC
>CBFHBI010000383.1:0-4142 GCA_965653755.1 uncultured Blastocatellia bacterium | reverse complement strand
CGTCGGCGGTCACTTCATAGCTGCGTTCAACTGGCCTGGGAAAATCTGTCGATATTTGTTCTTCCATCACGATTCGTCGGAGACCCGTGACCGAGGCTGAAATCGTTCGTCAGCTCCTCGAATCGAATTTGAATCTGCCGAATTTCATTTATCGTCGCATAAGTATGAACGCTACCGCAAAGATATCGGTTACAAGACGTGGCAGGCACAACGAAATCTTTAGACTGGAGCGCAACCCTCTCGGTTGCAACAATCGGAAGATGCAAGCGGGACGCTTGCGTTCCAGTCCTTGACTTCATTACGGAGAGCGATAAGACTGTCGCCGCATCTTTCCTGCTGGAACCTGAAAGGAAGCAAACCCAATGAAATCCTTTAATCGCTTTTCGCGGTCGTATGTGTCGGTCTTCTGCGCGCTGGCTTTAATCGCCACGTCACTGGCGCATGCTGCCGCGCAACAACCGGCAACCACCAAACGGCCGCTGACGCACAAGGATTACGACAACTGGCATTCGATCCAGGGCGCGCAGATTTCGCGCGACGGGAAATTTGTCGCCTATGCGTACATGGCCGAAGAGAATGACAGCGAGATCGTCGTGAAGAATATCGGGAGTGGAACTGAATGGCGCGCCGCCAGAGGCTTCCATCCACCCCTGCCGCCGCCGGACGATCCTGGCGCAGCGCCTGGTGAGTTTCAAGCGAACCAATCGCGTCTGGTGCGGCCGGTCTTTACCGCGGACGCGCACTTCGTGGTCTTCAGCATCGAGCCCACCAAAGCCGAACTAAACAAAGCGAAGAAGGAAAAAAAGAGACCGGATGACATGCCGAAGAACGCGCTCGGCATCATGGATGTTTCGAGCGGCCAGGTCGCGCGCGTCGAGCGGGTGAAGAATTTTCAGGTGCCGGAAGATGGAAATGGCTTCATTGCTTATTTGATGGAAGCGAAGCCGGCTGCAGCACCGAACCGCGAAACTTCGGGCGCCGTGGCGCCGAAGGAGACGCCGAGTTCACCCGAAAGTTGGGAAGAGGAGGACGCTGCTGCCCAGGTTCCTCAGGGACGCGGTGGCCGAGCAGCGGGAACGACCTCGCGCGGCTCAAACAAGACGGAGTACGGAACCGATCTCGTCATCCGAAACATGACTACGGGAGCGGAGCGCACGATTGCGGACGTGCTCGATTTCAGCTTCAGCAAAGATGCGAAGACGATCGCCTACACCGTTTCATCAAAGAACGAAGAGACGAATGGTGTCTATGTCCTGACGCCGCAAACTGACGCAGCTCCAGTTTCGTTGTTGTCTGGCAAAGGCAAATATCAAAAACTGACCTGGGACGACGATCAGACCGAACTCGCATTTATCAGCGACCGCGACGATCAACCATCTAAGCAAGCCAAATTCAAAGTCTATCTCTGGGAGCGCGGCAGCGCGACACCAGTGGCCCAACGGGGCAGTAGCCCGACCGTTAGGGAGGGCGTATCCGCGCGCGAGAACGCCAACAATCACACCACGAGCATTGCGGCGCCCATTGCGACCGAGATCGTTTCCAACGCCTCGCCCGGTTTCCGCAAAGATTTCGTCGTCAGCAACAATGCGAACCTCGGATTCTCACTCGACGGCAGCCATCTCTTCCTTGGCGCTGCGCCGCCACCCGAGCCTGAGAAGAATGCCGACGATGACATTCCCGCCGACGAAAAAGTCATGGTCGATCTGTGGCATTGGAAGGACGACTACATTCAGCCGATTCAGAAAGTGCGCGCCGAGCAGGATAAACAGCGTTCGTATCGCGCTGTTTATGATGTTAAGGCTCGGAAGTTCATGCAGCTCGCCGATGAAAAGATGGAAAATCTTCAACCTTCGACCGACGGACGTTTGGCCATTGGATCCGACGATCACGCTTATCGAGTTATCAGTGACTACGATCCCGGCCTGAGAGATTCTTATCTCGTGAACGCGGACGATGGAACGCGCAAACTCATCAGTCAAAAGATGCGAGGCAATGTTTCGCTATCGCCGGCCGGCAAATACGCCATTTATTTTGACGGCAAGGATTGGAATTGCTACGCAGTCGCGACCGGCGCGAAAGTCAATCTAACAAAGAATCTTGGCGTGAACTTTTTCAACGAAGATAACGACACCCCGGAACTGCCGGGACCGTATGGCCTCGCCGGTTGGACCAAAGACGATCGCGACGTTCTGATTTACGATCGCTTCGACCTCTGGCAGGTTTCGCCTGACGGCAGCAGCGCGAAGAATCTGACCGACGGCGTTGGCCGCCGCGATCATATTCAATTTCGCTACGTGCGGCTCGAACCGCGCGAACGAAACATCGATGCGACGAAACCTCTGTTACTGCACGCTGAGAACGAAGAGACGCGCGATTCCGGTTTCTATCGCGATCGCATCGGCGGCGGCGTGCCTGAAAAATTGATCATGGGCGCGAAGGACTACAACAATCCGACCAAAGCCAAGGACGCGGACGTCTTGATGTTCACCGCCTCGCGTTTCGATGAATTTCCCGACATCTGGATCACCGATTCGAATTTCAAAGCACCGAAGAAGATCAGCAACGGCGATGCGCAGCGCGCGCAATTCAATTGGGGCACAGCCGAAATGGTGAACTACAAAAATACCGACGGCGTGTCGCTGAAAGGAGTTCTTTTCAAGCCGGACAACTTCGATCCTAAGAAGAAATACCCGATGATCGTTTACATCTATGAGCGCCTTAGCCAGACTCTACACGGCTGGCGCCAGCCCTCTCCGGGCACTTCGATTAATCCGATCTACTACGTGAGCAACGGTTACCTGATCTTCATGCCGGACATTGTTTATAGAACCGGCTACCCCGGCCGCGATGCTTTGCAGTGCGTGCTACCCGCCGTGCAGTCGGTGGTGGACAAAGGCTTCGTCGATGAAAAGAACATCGGCATACAGGGCCACAGTTGGGGCGGTTATCAAATCGCTTACATGGTGACGCAGACCAACCGCTTCAAAGCCGCCGAAGCCGGCGCCGCCGTCGCGAACATGACGAGCGCCTACAGCGGCATTCGCTGGGGCACGGGCCTGCCACGTCAATTTCAATACGAGCATTCACAGTCGCGCATCGGCGGCTCGCTTTGGGAATATCCGATGCGCTTCCTCGAGAACTCTCCCATCTTTCATATCGACAAAGTGCAGACGCCCTTGCTCTTGATCAATAACGACGAAGACGACGCGGTGCCGTGGTACCAGGGCATCGAGTTCTACCTCGGCCTGCGCCGCCTAAACAAAGAGGCCTACATGTTCAGCTATAACGGCGAGAAGCACGGCCTGCGCAAGCGAATCAACCAGAAAGACTACACGCGCCGGATGCAGGAATTCTTCGATCACTTTTTGAAAGGCGCACCCGCGCCCGAATGGATGGAGAAGGGGATTCCATATTTGCAGAAGGAGAAAGAGAAGGAGAAGTATCGCGTGGCGGATGGAGCGCCGGGGCGTTAGCCCGACCGTACGGAACGTCTTCGCCGCGTGGCGGCGAAATGTTTATAGAAACCGCGCGCTGTGTTGTTGGGGTTCAATATTGATTCGGGTTCTATAAACATGTCGTGCCTAACGGCACGATACAAATGAATACCAAATCATAAAGGCGGCCTGGCGGCCGCCTTTTTCCCTGGAGGAGCCCATCCACCAGGTTCAGATCGCCGCAGGCTGCGGCGTCTAAACTGACGGATTAGTAAGCCTCACTGGGCGATGGGAACATATTTGTTGCTCAGCGTCATGGGTTCTCTTTTGGGGACTGACCCTCGATTTTGCGCCGCGGTTCTGACGCTGCACTCTTCCAGATGCTGCCATCGACGGCGTTGACCAGCACGTGATTAACCACTTGGTTACCTTCGTCGCCTGTGAGGATCACAACGTGATACAGCACCAGGTTGGGTTTCGCGTTTTCATCCGTGCTGGTCCAGCGTTCACCGGTGAGACTGCACTCAATGACTTTTCCGGGCGTCTTGCTGTTGGCTATTTGAATCGCCTGGTCCATCGAAATCTTGGCCATGCTCGCGAGGATGGCGTTGTGCTTCTGTTGCATCTCGCGTTCCCGCCGCTGGCCTTCGGTATTGATCCTGTAGCCCTCGCCATTGAACGTGACCGCCATGCCGTTGAGCGTTACGG
>CBFHBI010000382.1:0-4144 GCA_965653755.1 uncultured Blastocatellia bacterium | reverse complement strand
TGAGTCATCGGGAACTATCAAAACGCCTGGCTGAATTCGATGTGAGCGTGGCGGAGCTGGCAGCTCGGCAGAGCAAATTTCCAGTTCTCTACATCTTTGGCCGCGGCGATTTAACGGTGCCCTTTTATGGCGCAAAGGTTTACCCAACCGACATCGAAGATATCATCAGCGCCGATCCAGACCTCGTCAAACAGATCAATTCGTTTCAGTTGTTGAGCTACGAAGACGCCCAGATCAATCGCCGTCTAAAAATACATCTGGAAACGGCGAAGAATTTTACCGGCGAGCTGCCGCCAGCCGAACCATTGCGCGATCTCTTCTTCGATGGCCTCTGCGCGCGTAACCAGGACTTCAGGGAGGTAACCAGGATGTTTGAGCGCAGCGCGATCGAAATCGAAGTGCACGCCTACGAAACTGGTCCGTTCCAGGGACGCGATATTCGTATCAAGAACAAATATATCGGGTGAGGAGTCTATCGCGCGACGATCGCGACTTTGTTTTTGTTTGCTAATTCAATCGTTTCATCGCGATCGAAGATGAGAGTTTTTCCCGCGCTGAGACAGAGACACGTGGCATGTGAAGCAATCATGGTTTCAACGGTCGGTCGACCGATGACTGGGACATCGAAGCGCATGTCCTGATCGGGTTTCGCGAGTTTTACCACTGTGAGTTTTCCACGAACGAGTTCCCCTGCGCGGCGAATGACGGCGTCCGTGCCTTCCATGGCTTCGATCGCGAGACAAGCCCGATCGCGCACGACAATAGTTTGACCAAGATCAAGCCGGCCGATTTCCCGGGCGACTGCCAATCCGTATTCGATGTCGCTGCGTTCGCGATCATCAGGGCTTCGCTTCGAAAGCGTGCCCGCAGACGGCAGTTGGTCTTCCAGAAAATAGGTCGAGTCAATCAGCTCGATACCTTCACTCGCCAATTCGCCGGCCACGGCGCCGATCAACGCATCGGTGTTGCGTCGCGGCAGCCGCAAGAGCATCTTCAGCATGCGCACGTCCGGAATAGCTTTGCTGAAAATCTGAACGTGTTTGACTTGGCCTGCCATGATCGCTTTCTCGACCTGCTCGCGCTTGAAGAACTTGAGCATCTTGCCGAGCTGGCCGATGCCGACCCACGTCAAATGATCGGCGATTCTCTCAATCGCCGGATCAGTTTCTTCACGAATCGCAGCGACGGCGACTTCCGCGCCGGCGCGGTGTGCACCTTCGATGACAAGAAACGGGAATTTGCCGTTGCCGGCGATCAAGCCGAGTTTCATTTAACCGAGGGTTTTCGTTTTCTATAGCCCAGCCGTTCGCGGCTGGGAAATTGGATCGCAAACAGTCAAGAAGCCCCATTAAATGGGGCTTTGATCACAATTCCGATATCGCGCCCAGGCGTAAACGCCTGGGCTAGAGAAAAGCTTCTACTTTATGACGCCGCGTTTGGAAGTCTCAACGAAGCGCGTCAGTTCATCGACCTCGGGCACGTCGTGAATCTCTTCGCGAATTCGCTCGATCGCTTGCGTCGTATTCAGCTTCGCGGATAACAGCAAATGAAACGCATGATGCAAAGCTGCGATCGTTTCGCGCGAATAACCGCGCCGCCGCACGCCAACTTTGTTCAGGCCGTAACACTTCGCATGATTGCCGACGGTGAGCGCAAACGGCAGAGCGTCTTTTACCACCACCGAGTAGCCGCCGATGTAGGCTTCGCGGCCTACGCGGCAAAACTGATGCACTCCTGAATATGCGCCGACGTTGGCGCCATCGTCGATTATCACGTGCCCGGCCAGCGTGGCCGCATTCGCCATGATGACGCTATTGCCAATCAGACAGTCATGAGCCACGTGCGCTTGCGCCATCAGAAAACAATCCTCACCTATCCTCGTGAGGCCGCCGCCGCCCGTCGTACCGCGATGAACGGTGACAAACTCGCGAATGCGCGTGCGACTCCCGATTTGCGTGTCCGTCTCTTCGCCGGCGAATTTCAAATCCTGCGGCGGCAATCCAATCGACACGAACGGGTAGATGTGCGCTTCGTCGCCGATGCGCGTGCGTCCGTCGATGACGCAATGCGAGTCGATGATGACGCCGTTGCCAAGGACGACCTGGTCGCCAATGACGGTGTATGGACCAATCTGACAACCATCGCCGATTTGCGCGCGGGGACTGACGACCGCAGATGGATGGATCTGAGTTGAGCTTTGTATCGATGCTGCGCTCATCATTTACGACTTGGGACGATCGGCGATGATGCTCATGAGTTCGGCGTCGGCGCAAAGCTGGCCGACAACTTTCGCCTCGCCACGCATGCGTTGAATGCGAGGGCCGAAGCGGAGCGCGGTAACTTCGAGCACCCGACTGTCGCCGGGAACGACCGGCCGGCGGAAGCGCGCCTCTTTGATGCCTGTGAAGAGGACCAGCTTCTGATCTCGATCTTCGATTTCGCGTAAGGCCAGGATCGCGCCACATTGCGCGAGCGCTTCGATCACCAGCACGCCCGGCATAACCGGCGCACCCGGGAAATGCCCTTCGAAAAACGATTCGTTGGCGCTAACCTGCTTGATGCCGACGATGCGCTCGAGCGGTTTTAATTCAATGATGCGATCGACCAACAGGAAGGGAAAGCGATGCGGCAGTAATTTCTTGATGCCTTCAGAGTCGAGGACTGTTTCCATAGTTGCTGCAGAACCCGGAAGCGACCGGATCGAAGGAACTCTTTAATTTAATGAGACGATCTTGATCCCGTCGCTACCGTTGCGGGTTCTGACATTTCGTTATTGAGACTTCGTGGCCGCCGCAGTAGCCGGATTCTTGGCGTTAAATTCAGCGATGAAGACCTTCGTCACGTCCATCGTGTCGGCCGCGTAAATCACACCCGGGACCTGACTGCCGTCGATAATCATCGTGATGCCATGCGCCTTGGCGAAGGCGTCAAGCGCATCGCCGACATCTTTCTGCAACGGGCCGAGTAAATCGTTGCGCCGCTTTTGATACAAGGCCTGCGTGTCTTCCAGCTTTCGCTGCGAGGTTGTTTTCAACTGATCGAGCTGGTCCATCTTGGCCTGGACCGTCTTCGGATCTACCTGCGTCAGAGAACTTTGCAGTTTGGTAATTTCATCCTGCAGCGACTGAACCTTCTGCGCAGCCGCATCGAGTTCGGTCTGCGGCCCCTTAAACTCCGCATTCAACTGGTTTTGAAGTACGGTGAACTTCGCGATGCCCAGTTTTGGATCCTGGAAGGCCTCGGAAAAAATCACGGCAATCTTACCTACGGGGACGCTCGGTGTCTGCGCGACGACAGATTGCGCGAACATGGCGGCTACAGCGAGAATGGGGAACAAAAGAATCTTCTTGCTAATCATTAAATTACTCCTCCAGTTTGGTTAGGCAGAGATGCCGCAGGTGTCGGTAGTCAGACCTCCGCCTAAGGCAAGCTGGCAAATCAATTATGGCTGTGGCGTCAAAGACGCAGTCGCCGGATATTTGCTATTGAATTCGGTGATGAATGCTTTGGTGACGTCGAGCGACCCATCGAAGCTGACGATGCCCTGCACTTTGGTGACGTCCAGAATCAAAGTAATGCCGTGGGCTTTCGCGAAGGCATCGAGGGCTTTACCAATGTCCTCATAAACAGGTCCAAGTTGATCCTGCATGGCTTTCTGATAAGCGGTCTGAGCGTCCTCGGTCTTGCGTTTAATGTCAGTCTTCTTTTGATCGATAGCATCCTGCTGTTGCGCGCTGACTTTAGGATCCTGCACGGGCGCGGCCTTTTGCAGGTTGGCGGTCATCGTGTCCACTTGCGCCTGCAGATTTTGCAACTCGGTACGGCGCGGCTGAAATTGACTTTCGAGTTTCTTCGCGGCCGCGATCAGACGCAGAATTCCCTGCTTCTCATCGAGAAAAGCTTCCGTATCGACCAGCGCGAGTTTCGTGTCAGGCACGTTGCCGGTGGCCGAACCGCCCGTCGTCGTGGGTGCGGCAGTCGTAGTCGACGGTTTCGTTTGCGTGGGCGCCGGATTGTTCGCCGGCTTGGTCTGCGCGGCCACAGTAGCGGCGCTGATTGCCGCGAAGAAAGCGATTGCGGCTCTCGCACGTCGACTTGCTTTTGTTGCATTGGCCCAACCCGCAGATCCCGCTGCGCGACACGC
>CBFHBI010000381.1:0-4145 GCA_965653755.1 uncultured Blastocatellia bacterium | reverse complement strand
CGTAAGTATCAGTCGCATGATCAACCTTCGTCAGATTCAGCGGCCCGCGCAACGGCCGGTTCATCACATAGTCCCCTTCGGATCCATACTTCCCGCGCACATCCTGCACCACCCGAATGTACCCACCCTCGACGATCGGCTCGAGCGCATTGTCATACCCATTAAGAATCGGCCCCAGATGCGCAGAGGCTGCATGCGAAGTTAATTCGGTCGCATTATAAGGAGTCCGCGTCAAAAGCATCGGCGCCTTCTTTTTAGAATCAATCACAGACTTCGGCACGATAATGACCGTATGCAACTTCACCCCATCCCGCATCGCAATCATCACGTCCCGCCGCTCGTATTCAAGACCGTAGTTGGTTGGCTTGAATTCTTGTGGCGTTTCGGACGGGAGAGTCTGGGCTACCGATCGAGTTACAACATTGCCGAATAAAACAATGAGGAGAAGCAATGCACAGAAGAAGCGCGTTGAGTTAATCATTTGGGTCTTCACCTTTGTTACTGCGTGAACTGAAGTGCGGGATGTTATCTAGCTCGTGACGCAGGCGCAAGCACAAAGCCTGGGGGTGTAACTTCTGATTCGATGGCTCTCGCCTATGTTAGAATTGCGACGGAGAAAACAATCAATGCCGAGAACGACCACTACCATCGACGAACGCTCATCGCTGGCACTCCCCTCGGAAGCAGTCAATGCGCTCGGGGTCGAGGCCGGTGCTGAATTGGATGTGGAAATCGTCGGGCGGGCCGTGGTGGTCCGTTCGCTCGAAGAAGCCCAGCGTTCCCGCGACTTCCTTAATGCATTTGAATCCATCCTGAGTCGACGCCGCCAGGCGTACGAAGAATTAGCGGAAGGTCCTGATCGCTAACCTCCTAGTAAAAAATACTCAAAGAAGGGACGCAAGAAGCGGTGAAGCACTCTCCAGTACGCTTATGTCTCGCTTATCAATTGCCTTAGCAGAGTTTACATCGAGAGACAAAACCGCCACGACGTTTGATTCCTTAATGACTGGAACACACGCAACAGACAAGACTTCTGAACCGAAAGCCAATTCTGATGGGTATGCTGTAACGTCCTCGATTAGAAGTGTTTTCTGACTGCGCACACTTTGTCCGGCAACTCCTTGATCCACGAACATGGAAAAACTCCCCACGGCATGGCCTCGCCACGAGTACCGAGCGACCTGGATTAGCTTCGCAGGTGAGGTGGCATTATTCACAGCAAACACGGTAAGTCGCGGATTGAATTCCTGATTAATCGAAAGTTGCCGGAAAACCATTTCAGTCCAGAGTTCTACTGAGGGTTTCGGCACTTGATCATCGTTCGTTCCAGAGTGCAACAGCTCTTGATTCTCTTGAGCAGCATCAAAATAGGTTGAGCTTCGAACCCGCGGCGAGATTGCTAACAACTTTCCTATCTCAAGACTCTCCAAACTAAATCTATTGCGATCAATTTGATCGCCTTCACGAACGCCATATCTAAGCAGTGACATAAGCTTGGGCATTTTCTCCCAGCATTCCACTAAAGCGGTTTTCGACATCCCTTTAGGCAGAGGCTCTTCTATCGCCAGCAACTGTAGTTTCGTAAGCAACTGATTATCCGCCTCTAAGTCAAAGAGAATTCGTGGATGCATCTGCGTAATGGCGACGAACTTGCCGAGCTTCTCAAGAGTGAGTGTTTGGGAAGGCGTTGCTCCAGCCATGCCATCAAAAAGTCCCGTCTCATTTGCAATGTGCGCTCGAAGGCGAAACATATTAATGAATTGCTTCAATCGGCGAGGATTTCTTTCGAGTAAGCTAGCAGCCATCAACACGATCTGCTGCACGGCTTCACTCTCCTCGCTGCTTCTAATTAACTTCAGCATCTGTTGTCGATGGATCTGTTGCGGTATAAGAGACGGAACTGAAGCAGCTGACAGAGCGTTCGCGGCACCTTCGATGGCATTCCCTTCTTTGGCAGAGAATCTGGCAGCAACCCGGCGCCACCAAGGCAGGGATACCTTTGGCTCAGGATGAGAATTTAGCCGCCGAAAGAATCGCTGCAAATCGGCCACCGTTGCCGACGGAACCGTGAAAGGAATCTGAATAAACTTCTCGATGAATCTGTAACCATAAAACAGCGCAGTCCGCTTCGGATCGCTGTCGGCTTCATCTAAAGGATTTACCAGAAACGGAATCAGTTTTTCGTGCCTAACTGCAACGCCAGCGGCAATCTTCTCGCGGTCCATTCCAACCACAAAAATTAGCTGCGGATCATCCGCGATCATCAAATTGATGGCTTGCATTAGTTCCGCTGCCTTTGGAACTTCGCATCGATCAAGATCATCGATGAAAATAAACACCTTTCGCGTACCGACGTACGACCGCACGATTCGATCCAAGTCCCTATGAAAATTCTCAATGAATGCAACCCGCTCTTCATACTTCGGTGATCGAAGATGCCTCCTTAGGTCTATGGCGACAGGATTGCCGAAGACATTCTTTAACTTCATGAAAAGAGTGGTGAGGGTGACCACGGATCCTCCAATCGTGAGGAACCACGCAGTCAGAAGCCCCACTAGGCTGCCGTTAGTAATTAAGCTGTTTAGCGAATCTATCCAATCGCGTCCTTTGAGGATTAGCAATAGAGGCAGACCAATCGCCAGTGCTGTGAGCCAAATCCATGCTGCGAGCGCTCGTGTGAAGTCCAACCACCCTGTGGCCCAATCAAAACGTCTCCGTCTGAGAGTAAGGTTTGCCCACAATCGGCGAATGAATGGTTGTTTGGCTGAGATTTGGCGAATGAACTCTAGTGCAAACGCAGCCCAAAGCTCCTCATGCTTGTCATGACGCCATGCATTGAATCTAACCGTGAGGCTACGTCGTTTCAGAAGCACGTCTTGAAGTTGCGCCATGAACGATGACTTACCGGCTCCCCAATCGCCTTCGATCGAGATTGTCAACGGTGGAACCGTCAACGGATTTGTCAGAAAGTCGGCGACTGCTCTTACGTACGGCTCGAATCCGAGAGAATCTTCTCGACTTGGTTGATCTCCAACTGTCGAGTCAAAGATTGTCTCATCGCGTGCTTGAACATTGCGCTGTTGGTTTGTTTCAGTTATTCCAGAACTTTCGCTCGGGCTCTCCTCAGGTTGCTGATTCGTGTCTGCGGCCTCATCGCGTAACTTAGCAAGCATCGCGCGTCGTTCTTCCCCGAGTCGCGTCAGAAAGAACCAACCATTCTCCGACGTTTCGGCTATGAGTTGCTGGTTTACTAGCCAGGACCATGCTTCCATTGCGGCACGGGTAATCTGATCGTGGTAGTTCCTCGAATATCCACTTCGCGCGTCATTCGCGAAGTTGTTCCGATTGAGTTTTTCATTGTCACCCCATAACTCCAAAACAATGAGGTCACCAAATTCGTTCGGTTTTAGCGCGAGAAGTTTCTCGGGCTCTGGATAGAAGGATTGAAGAGGCTTATACATCGGCAATAGATACCAGATTCGCTCATGCGATATAGCACGGGAGCCCCAAAAATTAAACCACAATTAGCAAGGGCAATGTCGCCACTTAACTTGATGAAGTTCGCGCAGCGCACTAATGACAATAGCCCACCGATTCATCGGCTGCGTCGTATCGTCGTTTTGATCCGGAGTCCGTGAAATGGACGGCTGCATCTTGCATCGAGGCGACGCAAATGGCCCGGTCGCTACCGCTCGCGGTTCTGACACCCGTTTGCCGACTTACGCTGTCTATTTCCTTCATGAACTAAATGTGCGGTTTTGCCGCAGCACCAGTGCGGAAAGCCTGTGGCTTTCCGGCAGGCATCTCTTTGAAGAAATGGCGGCGATGCTGAGCCTCGCCGCAGAGATCTTAGTTATTGTCTCACCGGTAAGGCAGAGCCTTACCGCACTGTCGGCGCGGCTGAGCCGCAATCCAAAGCGGCGTCAAGAGCACCCCACGCGAGCTGCTCGCGCGGGGACCCCGCCGGCCGGCGCACTCCAAATTCCCTCTCCCGTTGGGAGAGGGACAAAGGGTGAGGGCTTACGGCAGACATACAATAAACTTTAAATAAATTTGCGTGCGCACCGCGCCGTCTTCGGGCTGGTTCTTATGACGTGCGCAGCGCGTCTGATCTGTCTTCACGCTACGACAATACAATTTCGCGC